>CAZVHO010000041.1:0-19443 GCA_964627515.1 uncultured Thermodesulfobacteriota bacterium
TTGACAGGTTCCTGGATCCCGAAAAGATCTTGAAATTTCCTTAGATGTTCCAGAATGGTTGAAGAGAGTTCATGTCCCTTGGAAAGGATTTTTTTCGTACCGTCTAAAGACCAGATATTTTCCTCCAGAATCATCTTTTCTCTGAGGTTGACAACGGAAAGGGCTTGGCGGTCGAACTTCGCTTCAGTCCCCAAAACTTTTTCAAAGGAACTCAGGACAAGGGGATCATACCGGCCGCTTTCTTTACTTAAATGGAGGAGGGCCTTCCCCCGGCTTTCACCCCGGGTGGTCAAAATATCGAAATCCAATACGGCCTTCAAAATCCGGGCCCCCAAGGGAATCGTTTCTCCCTGCCGGTTATCGAGGGGAATCCCGGAACCGTCAAACCCCTTCTCCTGATAGAGAACAATTTCGGCCACGGGCTCCAAACGGGGGATTTGCTTCAATAGATCATGGGCGATGCCTGGGTGCATTTGAAAAATCTGAAATTCTTCAGAGCTAAAGGATTCCCCTTGATAAAGCTTTTTAATGGCCTCCTGTGGCAGAAGGATACAACCGATTTGGGAGAGCATGGCCGCTGTTTCCAAAGCCCATCTGTCGGCCGGCCCTATTTGACCGAGTTGTTCGGCAATTTCTCGAACATACCGCGTAATCCGGGAGGCCCGGCCAAAGGCCTCCGGATTCACCAGAGAAAGCACTTCGGTCAAAACTTCGATAGTCCCTTTGAGGGTCTTTTCCAACAACTCCCGCTCGGACGTTATGAGCTGATATTGTTTAAGGCCTTCGTTTAAGGCCCTGGCCATGACCTCGGGCGCACAGGGTTTGGTGAGAAAACGAAAGACATTGCCTTCGTTAATGGCCTCAATGACCGCCTGAATTTCCGCAAACCCGGTCAGCATCATCCGTACCGTATCCGGGGCTGCTTCCCGGACCCGGGAAAGAAATTCGATGCCGTTCATTCCCGGCATACGAAAATCTGAAACCACAACCGCAAAGGGACCGGACCCGGCAATGGCCTGCAGGCCCTGCTCTCCGCTTTGGGCGATATCGATCTCAAACATTTTCCTGAATTGCCGGCGATACCCTTCCAGAATATTCAATTCATCATCCACAAAAAGAATCCGGTTACTCATGGATGGCTCCTTTTTCCTTAAATCCTTTTACCCGATCCCGCCATTCAGGAAGGCGGTTTAGCAGACCCAAACGAGATAAATAGTTTCCGTTAATTTTACTCCCTTGGCCTTCTAAAACCCGGTCTTCTTGCTCCAGGGCATCGGCTACATGGACCGCGGTCAAGACATTAAAAGAATCCTGGGGAAAAGAATCGGGTTGGTGATGGAAGGCCAGGGCTTCGACCAATGGGTTTGGAAGACCCCATATCCCTAACAAATAGGCACCCACAGAACCATGGTGGGCCCCGAAAAGGGTTTCCTCCGCCTGCCAAAGGGGCACCCCGCTCGCTTCCGAGAGGGATAAGGCCGCATCGTATTTTTCAGGAAAATTGTCCGCCAATACCAGTTTACCGCAATCATGAAGCAGCCCGGCCATGGAGGCGTATCCGTTTATGTTTTCATCCATGACTTCCTGTCTGGAAAGGGCCTTGGCAATACCGGCCGTGGCCTGGCTATGATGCCAGAGATCATTAATCATGGCCTGAAACCGGGAGGTGTTTTGAAATTGGGCAAAGATATGAGCCGAAAGGATCATGGCCTCCAGGGCCTTGAAGCCTATAAAGAGGACTGCCTCTTGGGGACTGTTGATCTTACGGGGCAGACCAAAAAAAGCCGAATTGGCCAGTTGGAGAACCTTGGCCGTCATCCCTACATCCTGGGAGATTATTTCAGCCACCCGTTCTATGGAGCTGTCTTCACTCTGGATCACTTCTTCCAATTCAACATAGAGGGCCGGCAGGCTGGGTAGGGTGGATACTTGAGTAACCAGCTTCTTGAGGGAATGTTCTCTTAATATGTCGTATAAGGTACAGGACCGGCTGATGGCCAAGACCAAGGTCTGGGGGTCGCAGGGTTTGGCCAGGAATTGATGGGCCAGGGGGACCGACTTCAGGATCATTTGATTATTCGAGAAACCGGACAGGACAATCCGGATGACCTGGGCAAACCGTTTCTTGACCTCGGATAAAAATTCAACCCCGTCCATCCCGGCCATGCGCATATCGGTTACCACCACATCAAAGGGTTCTTTTTCCATCAGATCCAAGGCCGCCGCCCCTCCGGCAACGAAGCGCATTTCCCATTCATTCCTCATAAAATGAAGCATCCGCTGCAGACCCTGCAGTATTTGGGATTCATCATCCACAAAAAGAATTTTGCGTTTCCTAACCTCTGGCATCTACAGAATCCTTTATGGGTAAACGGATTTTAAAAGTAGCCCCCTGACCTCTCTCCGACTCGACGGTAATAGAACCTTGATGCCGTTCCACTACGGCCGTATGGGATATGGCCAGCCCCTGGCCGGTCCCCTTTCCCACTTCTTTGGTGGTAAAAAAAGGGTCAAAAATTTTGGATTGAATCTCCGGGGGAATCCCTTTCCCGGTATCGCTGATCCGGATCTCCACCCAGGGCTCATCCCGGCGGGTGGAGATGGAAATCTTCCCTTTCCCGTTGGAGCCGTCTCCGACGGCCTCGGAAACGGCCTGGGCGGCATTAACCAGGACATTCAGGATGACCTGGTTGATATCCCCGGGAATGCACGGGATAAACGGCAACGATGGGTCCAAATCGGTAATCAGGTCAGCCACATATTTCCATTCATTTCTGGCCACCACCATGGTGTTTTCAATGGCCTTATTGATATCGACCGCCACCTTTTCCTCTTTTCCCGGGTGGGCAAAAGCCTTCATGGATTGAACAATCCGGCTGACCCGTTCCAGCCCCTCCAGAGTCTGTTGGAAGGCCTTGGGAATCTCCTCGGTCAGGTAGCCCAAATCCGCTCCCTGAATGGCCTCCTCCACTTCATTGAGAAAGCCGTCTAAGGCCTCCCCTTTCCGGACCCCTTCTTTCAAGGCCCCATATTTCCGTATAATATGGGTTAAATCTTCAAAAGAGGTCTGCAGGAATCGGATATTATCGCCCACGTATTGGGTCGGGGTATTGATTTCATGGGCAATCCCGGCCGCTAGTTGGCCGATGGACTCTAATTTCTGGGCCTGGGTTAACTGACTCTCCAGGATCTTGCGCCGGGTAATATTGGCCCCCTGGATCAGGATCCCCACATCGGAAAAATCCTCTCCGAAAAGGGGGGTGATCCGTAACCCCAAAATGCCTTCTTTCCCGTCAGTTTGCAAAAATTTTAAGTTATCCAACCCCACAAGGGTATTCTCTTTTCGGCAGCGGGCAATGGACGTCTCAATTTGATTCGAATCCCAATGAATCCCCAAGTCTCCCAAAGGCTTTCCCAGGACTTCCTTTTCCAACAGCCCGAATTGTTCCTCGGCCTTGGTGTTCCAGAAGATAATCCGGTTTTCATCGGAAAGGGCCACCAGAATCGAAGAAATGGAATTAAGGAGCAAGGCGATCTTGGCGTGGGTCTTCTGCAAGGCCAATTCCGCCTGCTTACGCTCGGAGATGTCCCGGCAAATGCCCCTGAACCCGGCGGGTTCCCCTGAGGAATCTCTCATTAAAGATACGGAGATCTCGTTCTGCTTTCTCTTGCCTGTTTTAGTAGTAAACTCATACTGGAGGCCTTTCAGGGGCCGGCCGGTTTGATAAACCCGGTTAAATTCCTGTTGCAGCAATTGGGCATTCCGGGCATCGGTATAGTCGCGACTGTGCATCCCGATGAATTCTTCCCTGGAAAATTCATGCAGCCGGGCCAGGGCATCATTAAAAAAGGTAAGCCGGCCGGCCAGGTTCGACTCGTAATACCCATCTTCAATCGTTTCAATAATAGTCCGGTATCTCTCCTCGCTTTCCTTTAAGGCCGCCTGGGCCCGTTTCAGTTCCGTAATATCACGGCAAATCCCCCTGAACCCCACGGGTTTCCCGGCAGAATCTCTGATGAGCGATATGGAATTCTCTATGGCCTTTTTCCCTCCGCTTTCAGTAATGATCTCGAATTCAATACCCTTACAAGGTTTTCCAGTGAGATAAACCTGTCCGTAATCCCTGAACATTTTTTTGGCATTCCTGGTATCAGTAAACTTCTGATTATTCATACCCAATAGTTCAGCCTTTGGATGTTCATGAATCCGAACCATAGCCTCGTTGAAAAAAGTCAAATTACCGGCCAGGTCGCACTCATAATAGCCGTCTTCAATAGTCTCAAGAATGGTCCGGTATCTTTCTTCGCTTTCCCGTAAAGCCGCCTCGGCCTGTTTTCGTTCGAAAATTTTATGCTCCAAGGTTACATTTTTCTTTTTCAGTTCGAAGGTCCGTTGTTCGACCATGGTCTCAAGCTGTTCCTGATATTCTTTCAAAGCCACTGCGGATTGTTTTTGCTTGGTGATGTCCCGGGCTATGGCTTGAAATCCGACGAGTTCATCCTCCTTCATCCTTAATTGGACATGCTGACCCAGCCAGACCTCCCGGTTGTCTTTGGTTACCAAAGGAAATTCAAAATAAGTATCTGATATTTTGTAAGAAAATTGTTTTCCGTAAACCCGGGAGGCTTCTGCCCGGTAATCGGGATGGATCAGGTCCAGGTAGTGCCGGCCGGTGAGTTCTTCTTTGGAATACCCGGTGATTCTTTCCGAAACGGGATTGAAAAAAATGAAATGCCCCGCGGCATCCGTTTCATAAATGATATCGTCGGCCCCCATTATTAAATTCAAATATTGGGTCGTCTCCCAGCAGGAAGCCTCAAGGTCCTGCTTAAGGCGGACCTGCTCCAGTTCCAGGGCACTAATCCGGTCCTGTAGCCGAGTCAGCTCATGTTCGACAGGTGTATCTGGTGAGGGATCATTCTCCAACTTCTTCAACTCCCAATGCCTTAAATAACCCAGGATCAACAGGGAAGACGGTTCTGCGGGAAAAAAGAGAGCATTTTTTGACTATTGATCCCCGAGGCTATTTTTGAAAAAAATATTCCTTAATTTCTTTATCGGTCTTTGGCAGAAAAAGTTGAAGAAATTTTTGTTTCAGGCTCAGGCTGCGCCGCAGGCTTTTTTTAAACAGCTCCGGTGAAATGGCTTCTTTTTTTAATTGATTCAAAATGAAGGAATAGCCTCTTTCTATCTTTTCGGGGTCATGACAGATCATCAGGCAATCGGCACCGGCCTGAAAGGACAAAAGCAAGGCTTCTTCGATCCCGTAATGCCGTCCAATGGCCCCCATCTCCAAATCATCGGTCATAACCAGACCTTCATATCCCAGGCTTTGCCGCAGGATTCCGGTGATAATCGGTCCGGAAAGGCTGGCCGGATATTTTTGGTCATAAACCGGATATTTTACATGGGAGACCATTATCGATCCTGTCTGCATTTTGACTGCTTCCCGGAAGGGAACCAGTTCCACCTCTTCCAGTTCTTTTTTTTCTTTTAACTGGATGGGCAGGTCCTTATGGGAATCCAGATCGGTGTCTCCGATTCCGGGGAAGTGTTTGGCGCAGGCGATGATGCCGGCCTCCTGTAATCCGGTTATACATAAGGCCCCTAACCGGGCTACCTGAAAGGGGTCCGAACCGTAAGCCCTGGCGGCCATCAACCCTTCAGGCCCCCGGGTATTGACATCTAATACCGGGGTCAGATCCATATTGATCCCGACGAGCTTCAATTCCCGGGTCTGGGTCTGGGTAAAATCCCGGATCTTCCCTTCCGGATCTTCGGAAGAAGCCATAGCCGACTGGGATTCAAATTGGGTAAAGGGAGGCCCTAACCGGGCCACCGGACCGCCCTCCTGGTCAATGGAAATAAAAAGGGGGATAGAGGAACATTCCAGGGCCTTTTCCTGCAAATTTCGGGAAAGCTCAGCTAATTGAAAGGGGTCCTGGACATTTCTTTTAAAAAGGATCACCCCGCCGATGTGCAATTTTTTTAAAAAATAGGCCAGATCGCTATTGAACCGGGTTCCTTCGAACCCCACCATAAAAAGCTGGCCCACCAATTCTTCAAGGGATTTCTTGCGGAGAAGACGTTCCATGATTTTTTCCTTTATTCCAGCCGGAAAGTGACCGGGATCTGGACCCACATCTCGGCAGGCTGCCCGTCTTTTTGGCCTGGGATGAACTTCCATTCCCTCACCCCCTTCAAGGCGGAATGATCCAGGATGGAAAACCCTGAAGAACGCACCACCTCAAGGGATCCTACTGAGCCGTTTTTTAACACCAGGACCTTAAGCAGGGCGGTCCCCTGCCAGCCTTGCTCCCGGGCCGATACCGGATAATAGGGTGCCCGGTTCATACTATAGCGGGGAACAGCAAGACTTTCGACCAAAGCGGTCCCCCTGGCCGGGGAAAAAGAGACCTGGGTTCCTTGAACCGCTCCGGCCGGCCGGTCCGGCCCTCCCATCCCTTTACCTTCCGACGGGGATCCATTGGAGAGGACCTGCAAAGAAAATGAGGTTCCTCCATCCCTTCTATCTCCTTTATCCTCCTGAGGAATACCCGACTTTTCTTCCCGGGAAGGGTTTCCGGCCGGGGTGGTCGAGGGGAGTGGGGTGTGATGGGGGGGAACAATAATCTCTTTCTTCCCTATTCTTCCGGGAGGATTTTTTGGGGGGGCTTCCTGTTGGACCGGAGGGTTCAGCCTGGGCGGAGAAACCAAAGAGACCTTAAAAATCCGATAACGATCCAGGGAAAAAACCGAATGAGCCAAATAAGGCCAGGAGAAGAGCAGGATCCCCAGGATGCCTCCATGGAGGCCCATGGCCCATAACAGGGATTTAAGAAACTCCTTAGGCATTGATCTCCCGACCGCTCATCAGGGTAATCCTGGGGCTTTGGGTAAAGGGGTTTTGATCCACAACGACCCGGGTCCCAAAGACCTTTTCAATGATTTCTTCTTTGATCACCTGGGCCGGCGTCCCAATGGTTTCAATTCGGCCCTGGCGGATCAAAATCAATCTCCGGCAGTATTGGGCGGTCAGGTTGATATCATGGGAGGCCACCAGGATGGTCAACTCCTTTTCAAGATTCAAGGCTGAAATCAGGTCCAGAATATTGACCTGATGCTGTATATCCAAAAAGGCCGTCGGTTCATCTAAAAGAAGCAGTTTGGGCTTTTGGCAGAGGGCCCGGGCCAGATAAACCCGTTGCCGCTCTCCACTGGATAATTCGGATAACAGCCGATGTTTTAAGTGCGTTATCTGGGTCCGTTCCATGGCTGCCTCGGCCAGACGTACATCTTCAGGACCTTCCAGTTGAAAGCGCCGCAGATAGGGGAAACGCCCCATAAGGACCGATTCCAGGACCGTAGGTGAAAAAACCAGAGAGGTTTCCTGGGAGACCAGGGCTATTTTCCTGGCAACCTGATTTTGGGTGAAGCCGGTCAGCGGTTGATCTTCCCATAAAACCCGCCCTTCTTGAGGCACCAAAAGCCGGGCCATACATTTCAGCAGGGTGGTTTTTCCTGATCCGTTCGGGCCGATGAGCCCCACCAGTTCCCCCCGCCCCAACTCGAAGGCGATCTCCTGGATGACCCACTGATGGTTATAGCGGTAGCCTACCTGTTCACTCTTGATCAAGGGGACCATGAACGCCTCCTTAAATACAACAGGGTTAGAAAAAACGGGGCACCTAAAAAGGCCGTGATCACACCCACAGGGAGTTCACTGGGGGAAATAAGGACCCTGGCCAATAAATCGGCCCCGATGAGAAAGGAAGCCCCGAAAAGACCGGAGGCCGGCAGGAGGAGTCGATGATCAGGTCCGAAGGCCATACGGACCAGGTGAGGAACGATCAATCCGACAAATCCGATAATGCCGCTGAAAGCCACGGTAATCCCGCACATAAAGGAGACCAGGATCAGGGAGATCCACTTGGTCCGTTCCACGGCCAACCCTAACTGAGAGGCCACCTCTTCTCCGGAAGCGATGAGATTAAAAGACCGGGCCATTCCATACAGGACAAAGGAAACCGACAGGATGACCGGAATCATGGCCCAAAGATCAGAGAAACGCCCCCGGCTCAAATCCCCGTAAAGCCAGAAAAGCAGGGTATGGAGTTTTTCCCCCGAGGTCGTAGCCAGGGCGAACATGATTAAGGCGGCAAAAAAAGCATTAACAATCACCCCGGTTAAAATAAGGGTATTGGCCTCAATGGATTGGGCCTTCTGGGCGATGGCCAGAACCAGGGTGATGGTTATTAAGGCCCCTAAAAAGGCCATAGTCGGAATACCCCCCCAAAAAAGAACCCCGAAAATGATACCGGCCACGGCCCCGAGGGCCGCCCCGCTGGAAATACCGAGCAGAAAGGGCTCGGCCAAAGGGTTACGCATCAGGGCTTGAAAAACCACCCCCCCGATGGACAAGGACCAACCCACAATCCCGGCCAGAAGGACCCTGGGCAGCCGAAGATCCCAGAGGATGGTCCGGGAAGTGGAATCCAACCCGGCTCCAAGCAGCCCTTGAAAGACCGGAATTCTGACCGAACCCCATCCTAGGCCCATGGCACAGGCCCCCAGTAGGATCAGGGTCAAAAGGCCCAGAACCGAAATGAGTTTTTTATAAGTGACCAAACAGGCTCCCGTTTATTATTTATCCCTGAGACCCGATTCCCGTATCTCAATGACCATGATGGAATCTTTTAGACTTCGCTCATAGGCGGTTATTTCCAGGCTTTTCTTAAAGGGCGGGCCATCCAAAACCAGGGTATGATATTCCCCCTGTTCTCCGCATAAATCCAGACCGGTTTCCGAACCAAGGGCGCCTAATCGTTCAATCGAATGATTGTTTATTTCCCGACCCAGCCAGTCTTCCGTAAACCAGGGCTTCTTGACCCCTGAAAAAATGACCCGAAACCCCAGAGACAGAAGGCGGTTCAGAAGCCCAAGCCGGTCCTGTCCCCAAAGAGGCGTCAAAACCCGCATTCCGGAAGGGAGGCTGCATTCCCGGATCCAATTGGGATAACCGTCCACCTGGGCGATATCGCCGGTTACCAGGGTATCGACTCCAAGCCCTTCTTTTATCGAAAAAATGGCCTTTTCATAATTTTCTTGAAAAGGCTCCGAAATCTTAACCGTATAATGGGGAATCTCCAGGGCCTGGGCCTGCATCTTCATAAAAGAAATGGGGTGGGCCAAAAAGTCAGCCCCATCAGGAATAAAGGTCACTAAATTCCTGATGGCATACCCCGACAATCTGGCCTCATAAAGGGCCAGGGCCGAGTCTTTCCCTCCGGTCCATAAAACGGCTGCTTCCATTATTTATTTTGCCTTTCTCAACTCCGGGTGAATGGCCCTGGCCAAAGCTTCCAGTCCATCGATCAGTCGGGGAGAGGGCCGGTCCAGAAGATCGGAATCAAGGATATGGATCCTGCCCTGCCTGACGGCCGGCAGTTGATCCCATCGTTGCCAGCGCTCCTTTTTCCGCTCCGCTGCAACTCCCCGCTCCATGGAGGTGATCAGGATGACCTCGGGGCTGGAGCGCAGCACCTGCTCCAAACTGTATTTCGGATATTTAATCGATTCCTGGCCGCTGATATTGATCCCCCCGGCCAATTGGATCAAATGGTTATGAAAGGTGTCCTTGCCTACGGTGATTAAGGGATTTTCATTGATCTGTAAAAAAACCCTGGGGTGGGACAATGAGGAACAGGCTTGAACGATCCGCTCGGCCCGTATCTTAAGAAACCGGACGAGCCCTTCCGCCCTATGGGTCTGTTGGACTATCCGCCCGATGGTTTCAATGGTTTCATAAACCTCATTCAAGTTTTTCGGGTTGGTCACCAGGACCGGTATACCGAAACCGACCAGTCTTTCCACTGAACCTTTTTCATTGCCGTCGGCCGTAGCGATCACCAAATCCGGTTTTAAGGAAAGGATCCTTTCAATGTTCAGGTCGATATAACTGCCCACCCGGGTTTTGGACAAGGCCCCGGCCGGATAGTTGCAGTGTTGGGTCACACCGATCACCCGGGCGCCTAAACCCAGGGTGAAAAGGATCTCTGTAATGTTCGGGGCCAGGGAAATGATCCGCTGGTAATCCTTCGGGACCACCCGACGATTGTAAAAATCCAGATCTCCCGCGGCCCATAAAGGGGCAGGAAGCACCTGGAGCCAAAAGAGAAAAAAAACAAAGCCTCTGATTAAAAACGTTAGTGGGCCCATAAAATAAACTGAATATGAAAATAATGTCCAATGTCCAATGTCCAATGTCTCCAAAGAATTATTTTCATGATTCGTGGCGCCCCCTGCGGAAGCCACGAATCATGAAAATTGCGAATATCGAAGGAAGTCAAAAACAAACCACTTCATGATTCGAAATTCGATGTTCGATATTCTTGTTTTCGAACTAAAAGCTATAAACCACCCCCACCGTAATCGAACGTCCCGGGGCCGGATAACCTTGATCGCTGAAGCTGGTTCCCGGCTGTTCCGTATAACTTCCGTCAGTAAGATTCAACAAAGACAGGGTTCCCGTCCAGTTCTTACTAAAAGGGTGGCTCACTTTCAGATCCAGGGTATAATAGGACCCGAAGGTTTTTTCTAACTGCGTTACCTTGGGAAAGGTACCGTAATCATCATAATAGAAAACCCGCTCCCCGACGTATCGGCCGGTAAGATTGAGGCGGGTTTTCCAGCAGGTCAGATAGCCGATCGAGAGTCGGGCCTGATGCTGCGGGACGGCCGCCGCCTTCCGTTCCACGATTTCGGTCGTATTGAACAGGGCATCCTTTAATTCCCGATTCTTCTGTTTGGAATCCAGATAGGTGTATCCCAGGACAAGGGAAAGGTCCTTTATCGGGTTCCATTGGATCCCCACTTCTCCACCCCAGGTATTCTGTTCGTTCACATTCTGGGGCTGCCAGTTGCCATTGGCATCCGGAATCCATTGAATCTTGTCTTTGACCTCCCAGCGAAAGAGCCCCGCGGTGAACTGGACCTGGTTATCCTTCAAGGCGTGATCCAGGGTGATTTCATAGCTCACCCCCTTTTCCGGGGAAAGTTTGGCATTCCCAAATCCCGGCCAGAATAAGTCGTTGAAAGTCGGTGGCCGGAAAGCCCGTCCGTAGTGGAGTTTGATATTGGTCCGATCCATGGGGGCATAGACCGCTCCCAAATCGGGGCTGAATTCCGACCCGTACCGGGAGGTATTATCATAGCGCAGGCCGCCGATAAGCCGCAACCGGGAAAGGGCCTGCCAGTGTTCCTGGGCAAAGATGCCCCAGATGTTATTATCGGGGATCCAGCGGGTGGTGGTAATTTGAGAAGTACTCAAGTCTTTGGATTTTTGTTCGGCCTCCAGATCTTCCTTCCGATAATCCGTACCGAGAGTCAATTGATGATCTTTATGAAAGGCCCAACGCAGATCCAGTTTGGTACCATAGATGTTGGATTTATAGGAAAACCGGTCTTCTATGGCCGATGGAAATCCCATATATTTTTGCCGATATAGAAGTTCCCGAAAATCCTGATAGCCCTGCCAATGGACCTGAAGACTTTCTGTCGGCTCCCATTGCACTCGCAGGGCATTGTTGAACAAATTATCATCCTGATGATCAAACAAGCTGCTGACTTGGCTGTTGCCGAAGACCGGGATGGTCCCGGCTGCCGGTTTAGTGCCCGGGACCCCTATGCCGTCCTGATGGGCTTGGGTCAACAGACTCAAGGACAGGCGGTCCAGGAGCTGATAGGTCAGCTTGGAGGAAAAATCCTTACCTTCGTACTTGGAATTGTCCCGATGACCGTCCGAGGATTTATGCCCGGCCGTCAACAGATAACCAAAACGGTCCAGGGTCTGACCGTGTTCGGCATGCACCGTCTGGGTATTGAAAGTTCCGTAAGATGCACCGGCTTTGAAAGCGGGCTTAAGCGGCGGATTTTTGGTGATCACATTAATGACACCGCCCAGGGCATTGGCCCCATAAAGGTGGGAGGTCGGGCCTTTAACGATCTCGATACGTTCTACATGGTCCAGCGGTATTTCGCTTAGATCGGCTGATCCAAAGGTAATGGAATTGGTGGGCCTTCCATCCACCATGACCAAAACCTGGGAAGAACCGGAACCCCGGATACTCACCGACTGGGCCGAACCTAAAGGGCCATAACCGGTGACATCGATGGACAGGTTCCCTTTGAGTAATTCCCCGACATTCTTGGCCGATGAGGCCTCTATCTCCGGGGCCCCGATGACCATGACGGCATTGGGAATATTTTTGCTCGCTTCCCTGGTCCGGGTGCCGGTGACAACCACTTCCTCCATTTGAACCGGAGGCCCATCGGCCCAGCTTAAAGTGCATCCCATTAACCCCAATCCGGCCGCCAACCACCAACAACTTCTTCTTTTCATTTCCTTCTCCTTTCCCTCGAAAGAGGTCTGTTTATTTTGTCGGCCCAGTATCCTGACTGACGGCAGCCTACTTTCCTCGCCTTCCCATCCCGCCTCCGGCGGTACAGTGGCCTGCTGGGATTTCGTTCCGTCTACAGTTGCGGGGCAGTGCTGGTTCGACCAGACTTCCTGGGACCCGACAATCTTATTACTCGTTGCTCGTTACTTGTTACTCGTTACTGGTTACACGTTGCCGGATGCTGGATACCCGTAACCCGTAACTCGTAACCCATCACTCATAATAAATCCCATTCATCAAGACAATCTTGGAAGCCTTTCCATAAAACTCGATGATATTCAAACAGGCATAGCCTTGATCCATAAAAAACATATTTTTAAACCGCAGTCCCAGGGCCTGAGCCAGGATAATGCGATTGACCCCGGCATGGGCCACTAGAAGGATTTCCTTGCCCTGTTCATCCTGAAGCAGAGTTTTCAAACCCCTTAAGACCCGGCTGCGGAATTGGGGCCAGTTTTCTCCTCCAGGGAAAGAAAATTTTTTCAGGTCAAAGAAAAAAAGGGGCTTTAACCCAGGATTCTCCTCCTTGATCTCCTCCCAGGATTTACCGTCCCAATCCCCCATATCCATCTCTCGAAAGGCCGGACGAATAACCGGCTTTATGGACCGGCCCTGACAGATCGACCGGGCCGAATCCCTGGCCCGTATCAGATCACTGGCATAGGCCTGATCCAACGAAAAATCCTTCAAATGTTCGGCCACGGCCTGAATCTGTTTTTTCCCCCGAAGACTCAATCCCAGATCGGTAAAGCCTAAAAACTTCCCTTGTCCCTGCCTGACTACTTCACCATGACGCACTAAAAAAAGACGGGTCGGTTTCTTCGGATCAGACATGGGTGGTCACCCCTAAGACATAAAGTAATCCCAAGACTTCACTCCATTCTATAACCGCGCCCATAACATCTCCGGTTATTCCTCCTAATTTTTTAAGAAAAAACCAACCCGCTATCAGGCTCCAGAGAATGGCCACCAGGACCAGTCCCAGGCCGTAATAGCCCGTTATAACCAGGACCGGCCCCCAAGCCAGAAGCGTGGCCCAGAAGAGCTCTTTTTTCCTAGTACCCTGGACCAGGGCCTGTCCCAGACCACCTTCAGGCCTGGCGTAGGGAAACGAAAAGGCCAGAAAAACCGGGGTCCAACGGCTGATTGACGGGATACAGATAATCCACGGCCAGAAGGATGGATCCGCAAAAATTTCTTTCGAGGCCAGATACTTGAGGCCTAAGGTCAGGATCAGTCCAACGACTCCCATAGTCCCCAAATGGACATCCTTCAGAATGCGCAAACGTTCTTCCCGGTTATTCCCGCCGTAAAGTCCATCCAGGCAGTCGGCCACCCCGTCCAGGTGCAGGGCACCGGTCAGGAGCACCCAAATAACTACCAACAGCCCGCTGGAAACCTGGACGGAAAAAAAAAGGTTCACCCCATAAAAGAAACCCCAGAGCAGTCCGCCAAGACCCAGGCCCACCAGGGGATAGTATTTGCCGGCCGCCGTCACGGAACCAGGAGTAATTTCCTGGCCGGAGCCCAAAGGAATTATAGTCAGAAAACGAATGGCCAATAAAAAAGATTTCACAAGTTTCCCTTGACTATCATAGGGATCCCGGCCACCATCAAAATGACCTGGTCGGCTATCCGGGCGATCTCCTGCTGCAGCTTTCCGCTCAGATCCCGAAAGGTTCGAGCCAGGGGATTTTCCGGAACGATCCCCCAGCCCACTTCATTTCCGATGAGGACCACGGAGGTTTCCAGCCTTTTCAATATCCCTAAAAAAGCCTCCGTTTCCTGAAGGATAGCCTGCCGGTCTTCCCCCATACCCCCCAATAGATTGCTTATCCACAAGGTCAGACAATCCACGACTACAATAGAACAGTGGTTCATTAATTTTTCAATTTGGGAGGTTATGGCCAAAGGTTCTTCGATGGTCAGAAAGGCCGAATTTCTTTCCTCCTGGTGCCGGCGTATACGCTCGGCCATTTCATCATCCAGGTTTTGGGCCGTGGCAATATAGGCCCGGGGTATGGGAAAGGAGGTGGCCCATTGGACGGCCAGACGGGTTTTTCCACTGCGTACCGGGCCGGTGATGAGGGTCAATCGGGCATTGGGGTCGATCTTAGGGTCCAAAATAAAAAATCCTTAAGTCCAAATTTCTGAACTTAAGGATGGCACCCAGCTTACTTGATCCATTAAGTCGAATCCCCCCGTGTCCAACGCTTTTGGGGATTCCTCCATAAAGGCAGGTCTTCTGACTTCCGGATCTTCCTACTTTCCACACCTTCCCGTCCGCCTTAAAACGGACAGTGGCTCTTGCGGATTTCGTCCCCGAATACAGCGGCGGGACCGTGACGGCCTTGAACCGTCTTCCCTTTTAAACCGGTCTTGGTACCTTTACGTGTATTTACTTTATTGAAACAGCCTTTTTATGTCAATAAAAAAATCAGTTCAGTGCCATTAAATCCTTTCCCAAATAAATCGCAGACCAAAAACCAGAAAGGCCATGGTCAAAGATGAACCATAAATGATCACAACTGTTTTTTTATAATCCTCCAAGGTTATCTCCGAGCGATCGTCTCCCAAAAAGGGTTTGTCACACCTCTCCCCATCATAAAAAGCCGGGCCCCCTAATTGGATTTGCAAGGCCCCGGCCAGGGCCGCTTCGGGGATGGCGGCGTTCGGACTTTCCGATTTTCCTCCGTCCCGCCGCCGAATGCGAAAGGCCTCTCCGGCCGAAAGACCGAGAGGCCAGGCCAGGAGGCAGATCAATAAACCGGTGATCCGGGCCGGGATGAAATTAAACAGGTCATCCATTCGTGCCGAGGCCCAGCCGAAACGAAGATAGCGGCTGTCTTTATAACCCACCATGGAATCGAGGGTACTGACCGTTTTAAAGGCCATAGCCAAAGGCACCCCTCCTATAAGAAGATAGAACAGGGGGGCGATAACCCCGTCGGAAAGGTTCTCCGCCAGGGTTTCCAGGACCGCCTTCAGGATCTCCGGATAAGTCAGGTGTTCCGTGTCACGGTCGACGATTCGGCTCAAATTTTTTCTGGCCTCGGAAACCCGGCCGTCTTTCAGGGCCTTCACCACCCGGGACGCTTCCTGATGAAGGGAGCGGGTGGCCAGGGTAGTGTAGGCCAGGATTATTATGAGCAGGGATTGTGCCCAAGGATGAACTATTTCCACCCATTCAATCAGCAGGCAAGTGCCCAGAAAAACCCCGGCCGGCAAACCCAGGGCCAGCAGACAACCGGCCGCCTTTTCCCATAAGGGCCGGGAAGAGGGCCATCTCAAGATCTTCTCAAAAACTCGAATTAAAAATCCGATCCCCCGAACCGGATGGGGAAAATATTTTGGATCGCCCAATATCAGATCCAGAAGATACGCCAGGGCAAAGTGATAGGCTTTCAAAGCTAATTATCCCGAACCAAATTTCAGACTTTCCTTAGCTTTTTCCAAGCCCGCTGTGGCTTGCTTCGGCCAGGAGCAGGGCCAGGGCCTTCATATTTCCGCCATGTCCATAATCAATCATAGGTATTCCTGCGGTGGTCTAAAATAAAAAAATCCTTAAGTCCAAATTTCTGAACTTAAGGACGGCACCCAGTTTACTTAATCCATTAAGTCGAATCCCCCCGTGTCCAACGCTTTCGGGGATTCCTCCATAAAGGCAGGTCTTCTGACTTCCGGATCTTCCTGCTTTCCACACCTTCCCGTCCGCATCAAAGCGGACAGTGGCTCTTGCGGATTTCGTCCCCGGATACAGCGGCGGGACCGTGACGGCCTTGAACCGTCTTCCCTTTTAAACCGGTAGTGGTACCTTTATTCCGGAGAAGGTATCTTATCAGGTCCCTTGGAGTCAATAGAAAAAACCAAGCCTCCTAAGGGAAAGAGAAGAAAGTTCAACCAGGCCCACAATTAAGATTACAAAGTTTCCCCCTGCGGATTTTAATCCTCCTTGATTTCCACAGGCAGCATTCGACACTCGCTGTAATATTTCTTGACAAAGGTAATTTATCCGGATAAATTACCTTTGTTATGAAAATTAATAAGAGACTTTTTGACCTCAAATTGCCGCCCGGAAAATCCGCTTTTCTCTGGGGCCCCCGCAAGGTCGGGAAAACCTATTGGATCTCCCATAATCTGCCCGGCGTCGAGATCATCGATTTACTGAAAACCGACGTTTTAGCGGAATACATCACCCGCCCGGCCCTTTTGCGGGAACGCTATCTGAATCACAAAGGTCTCATAGTTATCGACGAAGTTCAAAAAATCCCGGCTATCCTGGATGAAGTCCATTGGCTTATTGAAAATAAAAATTTATCGTTTTTATTAACCGGCTCCAGCGCTCGCAAATTGCGCCGGGGACATGCCAACTTATTGGGCGGCCGGGCCTGGCGCCGGACCATGCCCCCCCTATCCTATATGGAAGTAACCGGTTTTAACCTGGAACGCATTATGGTTTCCGGACTGCTCCCGCCCCACTTTCTCTCCCCCGATCCTATTGAAGACTTACGCTCTTACGTGGCCGATTATCTTAAAGAGGAAATCATCTCCGAGGCCATCACACAAAACATCCCTGCTTTTAACGAATTTCTAAGGGTGGCGGCCATCACTTCCAGCGAGTTGATAAATTACGTGAATATCGGACGGGAAACAGGGGTTTCGCATAAGGTGGTCCGTACTTATTTTGATATTCTTGAAGATACTTATCTGGGTTTTAGAGTTTCGCCCTGGAAGAAGTCAAAAACCAGGCGTATGATCACCACCGAAAAATTTTATTTATTCGATGTGGGTATCGCCAATTATCTGGCCAGGCACCAACCTAAAATCGGAAGCCCGGAATTCGGCAAGGCCTTCGAGCATTATATTTTAATGGAATTAAAGGCCTATCAGGCCTACCGCAATCCCGAAATGGCCATAACCTTCTGGCGAACATCCACCGGCCGCGAAGTGGACTTCATTCTTGATGATAAGGCCCTGGCACTTGAAGTAAAAGGATCATTCCGCCTTCATGAAAGCGATATCGGTTCTTTACAGGCCCTCTTGGAAGATGGGCCGGTAAAAAAATGCTGTCTGGTTTGTCTGGAAAAACAGCCGCGCCACTTAACAAAAAATATTGAAGCGATCCCCTGGCCAATGTTTATCGAACGCTTATGGAACGGCGAATTTGCATAAAAATTATGAACAATGGTTTCAGTTTAGCTTTTTGAAAAATTGTTTTCACCACAGAGACGCGGAGAGCGCAAAGAAGATATTTTTATTGTTTGCCGGTGAGGGGCCGGCAAACAATAAACTTTGCTACCCTGCGGCCGGCTTCCAAACGGAAGCCTTTGTTTAAGGTCGACGAAGTCGACCGGGTAATTATTTGGCCTGAGGCCAGATCTGGTTTGAACAATCCCGCCTCTCACGGGATTGTTCAAAAAAATTTCTCTGCGCCCTTTGCGGCTTTGCGGTGAACAAAACCCCTCTTTTTAAACATCTAAAGTGTTCCGAACAATGAGGAAAAACATGATTACCGCTCTCGTTCAGTTCAAACTCCCCCAACCCATTAATTGGGAGAAGGGCCAGGAAATCTTTTTGAGCACGGCCCCGAAATACCGGGAAGTCCCCGGGCTTCTGCGAAAATACTACCTCCTCTCCATGGATGGCAAAACCGCCGGCGGGGTATATTTGTGGAAATCCCGTGAGCAGGCAGAAAAGCTCTACTCCGAGGACTGGCGCAAATTCATCCTGGAGAAATATGGGTCGGAGCCCGCGGTGACTTATTTTGAAAGCCCGGTTATCGTGGACAACCTGACCGGGGAGATCATCAAGGATTAATGAGGATGCCGGGATAATCCCAACTTTAAGAAATCCTGGAGGATCTGCAGGTCGAAGTCCTTGAAAGAAGCTTTGCCTTCGACTTCTACCGCTGGCCGAAGACTTGGCAGGTTTCCTGGCAAGGCAGCCGGAGGTCGATATAAGAAAAGGGGGAATAAAAAAGTCTTAAAGTGCACTTTTTACATATAGAAGGAAGCTTCTAAGCGGGGCAGCGATGCCATTAGTCTTGATTGGTTGACCATTATACGGACATTGATTTATCATGAAGGCGGAATATGATATGTATGCCGTTATAGAAAAAAATCGGATCAAGATATCGGTCGCCGAATTCTACGACATGGCGTGGTATGACAAGAATCAATTTCTGGAAGGAAAAGAGAAATACGTGATCGACTATGGAAGCCTGGAGGTGGATGTCCACAGGAATGGCAAGAAGTACCTGACCGGCTTTGTCATTGATCCCAGGGAGTTCATTGTAGATTACCTGTGGAATCAGTACAAGAAACGGCTCCCGGCTCCCAGGAGGATTCTGGGTGTCTCTATAGACACCGGACCAAAGGTGGAAATCTTGAGTGTGGATTTCCTGAAGGCCCGCTCCTTTGTCGTGGACGGGATGGAAAAGGATCTGATCTTTCCCCAGTTCTGCCGGCGACAGGGAGGATATGTGATCCAGGGTTTTGAGGTCCTTTCTCTGTTCTCGATTTTCAGGTATCTCGTCCGCAGATTCAAGTACAAAGGGACTACCCTGATTCGGTATGGGGATACAGTTTACGACTTCGAAGGCAAACGCCGATCGAAGATCAGGCTTGGAAGGAAGAAAGATGTAATCTAAAAGGTGAAAATATGTCCCCAGCAATCTTCAGATCAGGGCCGTACAGGTTCTACTTCGTGAGTCACGACCTGCACGAACCGCCACATGTCCATATCGACCGGGACGCTTTCTCAGCCAAGTTCTGGCTTGAGCCTGTAGCCTTGGCGTATAATCTGGGGTTTCCGGCGAGGGAGCTGAGGAAATTAGAAACAATAACATCGGAACACCAAAAACAACTATTGGAGGCATGGAATGAGTACTTCGGAACCTAAGTCTGGCGAACGAGTCAGGGACGTGCGAGTCACTGACGACGTCATCAGTGTCGATCTTTTCGACGGACGAACCATAACAGTCCC
>CAZVHO010000041.1:19543-25770 GCA_964627515.1 uncultured Thermodesulfobacteriota bacterium
AGTTCGGCCGCGCCTCCTTTCCCATGCACCTTCCCATGGGTCATTTCAAGAACCTGGCGGATGTGATGGGATATGACCTCATCAAGCTCCAGGGTTTGATCCTGCGGTTCGGAAGAAAGAGATGACCGGGAGTCCGGTTTGGGCACCAACAGATCTTCGAAGGTCAATGGTTCCCCCTTGGTTAAAATCAAAGCCCGTTCAATTACATTTTCCAACTCCCGCACATTCCCCGGCCATGGATAAGCCATCAATCGGTCTATTTCCCCCCGTTCCAACGGAGGGGGGGCCGGAATCCTCAGCTCTCTGGATTTTCGCTCCATAAAATGATGCACCAAGGCAGGGATATCTTCTTTTCTCGCCCGCAAGGACAAAACATGAATCGGAAAGACATTAAGGCGAAACCATAAATCCTCACGGAATTGCTTTACCTTTACCATTTCATCCAAGTTTCGGTTGGTCGCCGCAATCAGCCTGATGTCCACCGGGATGGTGGTTGTCCCCCCCCTCTCGATTTCTTTATATTGCAATACCCGCAGCATCCTGATCTGGGCCTGGGGCGGTAGTTCCCCGATCTCATCCTCCCTCTGGATAGAACAAGAAAAAAATAGGAAAGGAAAAAAGAAATGAACAAGTTGATTGGTACCAAAATGATCCTATCTCTCACTGCCGTCGTCCTGCTGATGGGGCTCTTCATGCTGTATAAAAAACAGGCCTGGGCAGAAAAAATATCGGGGTTCGGGAAACATCAAGGTTATTCCGAACCGGCCTTTGGTTTAGAAAATTCCCCTTCCGCGACAGTGCCACCTCTGACGGAACTAAAATCTGGGAGGGACCCGGCAACCTCTACCCTCTCCTTAACCGGATCAATCAATCCGGCATCCCGGTCTACATGACCACCGGCTGGTATGACCTGTTCGCCGGAGCGGGCGATATGTTCCTCTGGTATGCCAACCTGACCGTACTCAGGCGCTTAGTCGTTCGCCCCGGGGATCACAGCCAGGTGGAAAAAAAAGAGTTTGACCTGGACTTTGATGCTGAAGTGCATCGCTGGTTCGACTACTGGCTGAAAGGCATCGACAACGGCATTATGAAAGAACCCTCCATTTATTATTATGTCATGGGCGCATCAAAAAAGAAGGCCTGGCGCACAAGTGCCAAGTGGCCATTGGCCGGCCAGGGGCCGGACCGCTTTTACCTCAGCGAGGGGAAAACCGGAAGCGTGGCCTCAATCAACGACGGATTTCTCCTTCCGGGACCCCAGGACCTTAAGGATGGAGCCGATAACTATACCGTGGACTATTCGACAACCAGCGGCAAGTACTCTCGTTGATACGCCGTCAACTGGCCCCGGAACTATCCGGATATGCGTTCAAACGACCAAAAGGCCCTGACCTATACCACATCCCCCTTGGAAAAGGATCTCGAAATTACCGGACATCCGGTCATCCATCTCTGGCTCTCCACCGAGGCCCCGGACCTGGATGTGTTCGCCTATCTGGAAGAGGTGGATGAACAGGGGAAGTCCTTTTACCTTACCGAAGGGTGCCTCCGGGTGTCTCATCATAAGCAAGGACAGGCGCCATTCAATAACCTCGGGCTCCCCTACCCTTCCCATTATCAGAAGGACCTGGCGCCAATCCCGGCAGGAAAACCGGTTGATTTAACCTTCAGCCTGCTGCCGGTCTCCTACCGGTTCCAGAAGGGAAACCGGATTCGCCTTTCGATTGTTTGTGCCGATGCCGACAACTTCGATTCGCCGGTAATCCACCCGGCGCCCGGGCTCCAGTTATTGAGGGGCGGAAATCACCCCTCTTATGTCCAGCTCCCGGTTGCCCAGGCCCGATAGATCCATTGCAGTATAGAGTCCCTTTGCGCCCAGGCCAGGCATTTATGGCCTGGGTGCCACCCTCCTTTTCGAGCAATCCGAGATGGTCTGCGGTCTCTACCCTGCCGGGGGTAATATATTATTTGTTCTTGAATATGACCTCCAATCTGTTACACTATTATCCATTCAGAAATTTAACAGGATGCGGAAAAACTCTTTATGAACTGTTCTTGATCTTATGCGATGTTTAGATTCCAGGTTAAATCCCAAATCTTTTTTACGATTCCACACTCATTCTGAATTCTGGCTCCTGGCTCCTGAATTCCGGAATTTAAAAAAAACTCTTTGGTTAGGATTTCTGGGTATGTTCTTTCTGCTCTTGGGATGTGATGGGCTTTTAGAAAAGACAGTCGTCTGTTTTCCGCAAAAAGAACATGACGGAATTCCCGAAGACTTCGGCCTTAAGGCCAGGGACCTCTTTTTTAAAACCAGGGATCAGGTCAGACTCCACGGCTGGCTTTTTACCGCCGATCCCCAGGGGCCTTATTTACTCTGGTGCCATGGCAATGCCGGCAATATCAGCCACCGTTTGGAAAACATCGCCTTGCTTCTGGCCAGGGGAATCAATGTCTTTATCTTTGATTACCGGGGTTATGGAAAAAGCGAAGGGTCCCTTTCGGAACAAGGTTTTTATCAGGACACCTCGGCGGCCTGGACCTGTCTTCTTAAGGAAGCCCCGACCTCCCCTTCCCGGACCGTTCTCTTCGGCCGGTCCCTGGGATGTGCCATGGCCGTGGATCTGGCCCTTCAGGTCCCGGCGGCCGGACTGATTCTGGAATCCGGTTTCCCTCACCTGGGGGCCATGGCCAGGGTTCATTATCCGTTTGTCTTCAGTGAAAAACTTTTAGCCGGCCGTTATGCGGCCCTTGCTAAAATCAGCCGTCTCCAGATGCCCGTCCTTTTGGTACATGGCACTAAGGATAGTATCGTTCCGATCTCCCTGGGCCGCAGACTCTTTCAAGCCGCCCCCGAGCCTAAATCCTTTTATGAAATCCCCGGGGCCGATCATAACGATACTTATCTGATAGGCGGCCAGGCCTACTTTCAAAAAATCCAGGAGACTATTCAAAAATGGACAAATCAATAGACATTATGAATCGAAACCAGAAAAAAATATTCCTCTCCATCCTGCTCCTGTTTTTTTCCCTGGGGGTTGAATTGACCGGAAAATCCCTGGCCCAGCCACCATCAACAAGACCTCCCGAGAAAACTGCTCCCGCCCAGGAAATCGCTTATATTGATGCCCATAACCATCTCTCGGGCCTCAGCGGACCCGGTTTTCCTTCGGACTTCCCCGGTGCAGCCCGAATCGCCCTGGCTGAAATGGATCATCTGGGCATTCGAAAGATTCTGGTCATGCCCCCGCCCTTTTCTCCGGGGCATAGGGGAATATTTGACATAAACGATCTGATCCCCGTGATCCATTCCTATCCGGATCGCATAGCGGCCCTGGGGGGCGGCGGGAGCCTCAACGTCATGATTCAGGTGGCTGGAAAATCGAATACGATCGGCCCGGAGTTACGAGCCCAATTCGAGAAAACGGCAGAAGATATCATTTCCAAGGGGGCCATCGGGTTCGGAGAACTGGCTGTAGAGCATTTTTCCTTCAGGCCGGAACATCCCTATGAATCGACACCGGCAGATCATCCCCTTTTTCTGCTGTTAGCCGATATAGCCGCCAGATATTATGTGCCCTTGGATATTCACATGGAGGCCGTTCCAAAAGACATGCCCCTTCCCGACAGAAAAATCTTCAGGAGGTCCGGCAACAACCCTAAAACACTTAAAGCAAATATCCCGGCCTTTGAAAGGCTGCTGGCCCATAACCGCAAGACCAAAATCATCTGGGCCCACGCCGGCTGGTGCAACACGGGATTTCGGACCCCGGCCCTTTGCCGGGAACTGTTAAGCAAACACCCCAATCTTTATATGAGTTTCAAGTTGGCCCCGGAAAGCCTCCCGGAGACCAGGCCCATCAGCGAAGACAGACAAACGATCAAACCGGAATGGCTCCAGTTGATGAGAGATTTCCCGGATCGCTTTTTTATCGGCACGGACCAGTTTTATGTCGCACCCGGTTCCCGCCAGATCGGTCCCCAAAAGACAGAAGCCACCAAGCGATTCATGACCCTGTTGCCCCCGGACCTGGCTGGCCGGATAGGCGTTGAAAACCCGATACGGATATTTAATCTGAAATAATAACCATTTTTCAAATCTCCACTTGGGCCCCGATTTCAATGACCTGATTGGGCGGCAAATTAAAAAAGTTGGTCGGATTCATGGCATTGCGGGACATCATGGAAAATAAAATCTTTCGCCATTTACTCATTCCGGACCTTCCAGTCGTCAGCAAGGTCTCTCGACCCAAGATATAGGTCGTTGCCATGGGCTCGGCTTCCAGCCCCAATCCCCGGGCACGAACCATAAGGTCCGGGACATTGGGGGTTTCCATAAACCCGAAACGGGCGATCAGGCGATAAAATCCTTCTCCCAAGTTCTCTAGCTTCAGACGATCTTTGGGATTGATCCTGGGAATTTCCTCCACTACGATGGACAGGAAGACGATGGTCTGATGCAGCACTTTATTCAGTTTAAAATGATGCATCAAAGCCCCGGGGATCCCCTCCGGGGAAACCGACATAAAGACCGCTGTCCCCGGGATACGGACAGGTTTTTTTTGGGCCACATCGGCCAGGAAAAGATCTACCGGCATCTTAAAGGAACTGATGGCCCGGCCTAAGTCCTGGCGCCCCTCTTTCCAGGTTTTCATTAAAATAGCCAGAACAGTGGCTACTCCTAATGTGAACCAGCCGCCGTCAAGAATCTTGAACAGATTGGCCCCCAAAAAACTCAAATCAAAAACAAGGAAAAGGCCCACCAGCGGCAGGGACTTGGTCAGGGACCATCCCCAATTCCGGGTGAGGATAAAAAAGTAAATAATGGAGGTAATCCCCATAGTGGCCGTTACGGCAATGCCGTAAGCCCCGGCCAGGCGGCTTGATTCCCGAAAGGCCAGAACCAGGCCGATACAACCCAGCATCATGGCCCAATTCACTCCGGGCATATAGATCTGTCCCATAGTTTTAGCTGAGGTATGGATGATCCGTAACCGGGGGAGGTATCCGAGCTGAATGGCCTGCTGGCTGAGGGAATACACCCCGGTAATCATGGCCTGAGAGGCGATAATGGTCGCTATGGTCGATAAAAAGACCAGGGGATAAAGTAATAACCGGGGAACCAGCGCATAGAAGGGATGAAAGGCCGCCTGCGGCGAAATGAGGAGAACCGCCCCCTGGCCGTAATAATTTAAAACCAGGGCAGGATAGACCAATAGGAGCCAGGAAATCCGGATGGCCTTGGAATTGAAGTGGCCCATATCCGCATAAAGGGCCTCACCGCCGGTGATACACAGGACCACCGACCCGAGGACTATAAAACCGTGCCAGTGGTTGATCATGAAAAATCGGACGGCATACCAGGGATTTAAAGCCTTCAAGACCAGGGGGACCTGAACGATCGAAATCAGCCCCAGCAAGGCGATGGTCCCGAACCAGAGAATCATGATTGGGCCGAAAAGTCTTCCTATATTTCCGGTGCCGTGTTTTTGTAAGAAAAAAAGGCCGAACAAAATTAAGCAGGTCAGGGGCACTATCACCGGTTTGGCGGCAGCCGTGGCCACTTCCAGCCCTTCCACTGCCGACAAAACCGAGATGGCCGGTGTAATTATCCCGTCCCCGTAAAGGAGGGTCGCCCCAAAGACAGCCGCCAGCACCACCAGGCTTTGCTTTTTTCGGGACATTCGGCTTTTGGTTCCAAGTAATAAAGCCAATAAAGCAAAGATCCCCCCTTCTCCACGGTTGTCCGCTTTTAATATAAAGCCCACATATTTTACGGTAATCACCACCGTCAGAGACCAGAAAACCAGGGAAAGAACCCCCAGAATATTCGCCTGGTCGAGGGCAATGGCGTGCTGGCCATGGAAACATTCCCGGATGGCATAAAGGGGGCTGGTCCCGATGTCTCCATAAACCACTCCCAGTGCCCCCAGGGACAAGGCCAGGAGCCCGGCTTGGGATTTAGATTTCAATCCATTATTATTGGATGGGGTAGAATCCATTTTGTCTTTCTAAGAAACAGGTCCTTCGATCTTATTCATATCGGGCCTGCCAAGAATCGATCACGTAGACTAAAGGCAAATCATGATAATGTCAAATATTTTAATAGATCAATATAACATTGCAACTCAGAGCTTCCTGAAAAACGACCCGTCTGTTCCTGCCGTACAGGTGACCCTCGGTCCGGATGTTGACTTGACCACCAAGGAAGGAGTCCGTCTCTGTTC
>CAZVHO010000041.1:25870-31380 GCA_964627515.1 uncultured Thermodesulfobacteriota bacterium
AGGCCGAATAGGTCAGACCGAAGTAAGCACCGAAAGTATCATTAGATAGCCGTCCTGTTTGCCAATTATTTCACAACTATTTGACTTGAAAAGCTTTGCCTATAATTAATCACAAATCAAGGTTTGACCCCAATTAGTGTTTTTCTCTTGACAGGGTTAATATAGGATGTCACCCTTTACGCTGGTTTGACGACTTTTGACGATTATTTCAAAAAATTATTTAATCGTTTAAAAAATACTTGACAAGAAAATTTTTTTGTTATAGACTTAAATAAAAAAGAACGAGTGTTCGTTAATGCAGTTTCAAAAAGATGACATAAAGGAAAAAATATTAGCTGCCGCCCGAGAAACGTTTTTAACACAGGGTTTTGGCAAGGCTTCTATGAGGGTAATTGCTAAAAATGCTTCTGTCAGCACGAGCAACATGTATAACTATTTCAAAAACAAGGAGGAGTTGTTTTACGCCATTGTCGATCCGGTTTTTCATCACCTGGCGAATCTCCGTAAAGAGGTCTTTGAATATAAAGCGAATAAAGATTTCAACAATGAAAACTTTATGCAGCAATTTACTGAATTTGTTCCCAAAGTGATGTTTAAAATGATCAAGAAATACCGCAACGAATTATTATTGATTATGGATTGCAGCCAAGGTACGAAATATGAACAATTAAAAAAGATGATGGCAACTACAATGGAAAATAATTTTACTGAAAATATAATATCAAGAAAAAAGAAAAGACTTCTGCGGGATAGTTTTTTAATGCACATTCTGGCGATGAATCTGATCGAAGGTATCCTGGAAATAACGCGGAACTATAAAAATGATGAATGGGCAAAAAACAATATTGATTCTTTGATGAAGTATCATATCAGAGGCATGGTGGAGTTTTTTACCTGAACAAATTTTTTTCAGATAATAACGAACTTGCGTTCGTTATTGATAATATGGAGGTGCACTCATGGAGAAAGTAACTATATTGAGGGTCCGTGCTAATCGGAACTTAATTTAAGGAATAAGAATTATGGAAAAGATAAAATCATCCACTTGTTGCATTCAAATCGTTATTGCCGCATTGCTTTATAATCTCTTGCATATATTGGCCTGGGAACTACCTTTGGCAGTAAGGCTGGACTGGCTGATCAATGTTATTGGGGATGGCGTTATTATTTTAATAATCATTATCAGTATTATTCTCCTATCCATGAGGAAAAAAGCAGGGCTGATTTTGGGAATGATACCGGCCCTATGGGCGATATTTTTCCAATGGTTCTTAGTCTATATCATCTCAGGCTATAAAGAGCCCAATGGTGTCTGGTGGTATCCTTTGTTCCCGATCTTTCAGGGCATCATGATCGTGTATTTCGCCGTCCTCGCATACCGTGGTGATGGAGGTCAACCTGATCAGGGGATTGGGATGAACTTAAAATCACCATCAATCTATCTATACGCCCCGGCGGCGTTTTTGTTGGTACAAACCGGTCAAAAGTTCGTAAGGGAGATGGTTGTTGGTTTTCTTGACAACGGCGGCCTGAAAGGTGCCCTTCCAAGCGCTCTGCTGATGCTGATCGCCATTGCCGCGGCGATACTGCTAATCAAAAGAGTGAAATCGAGTATCACCTTAGCGATCTTTACCGGGGGTTTCCTCCTGATGCAGCCTGTTGTCTATCATTTAATTATGGGAAAGCCCTGTCTGGGCGGCCTATGGTGGTATCCTTTTTTCACCGTGGTTCAAGGTGCATTTATCATATATTTTTCATTACTACTTCTTTTTAATGAAAGAATAATTACTGCAGACATGAAGGAGAATAATGGATAATATGGAAAAAGCCAAGCGTCCCTCATTTTCATATTATAAAAAGACAGTTATCCTCATCGTCGTTTTGGTCCTCAATACGATATTGTTAAGCGCCCTTTCTATTTCCGCGAGTTCCGTCGTCAATGAACTCACTCCAAAACAATTGCACAAATTAATGACCGAGAGGGACGATATCATTATTGTCGATATTCACGCGAAAACCGACGACAAGATTGGCTATCAAAAAGAGGGATTTGGCAGCGCGATTAAATATTCCCATTTGCCAAACGGATTGAAGGACCTCGCCATATATAAAGACAGGATCGTGGTTGTCATTTGTAGCGTGGGGGTTGGCAGCAAATATACTGGCATACGTATGATCCAAAACGGTTTTAAAAAGGTTTATCACTTGAAGGGTGGAGTCACCCAATGGGTGAAGGACATGGGTTACGTCAATAAGTAATAAGCATCAGGGGAAATATCATGGATCGCGAGGGGGAAATGGATTTTAACAATAGTATGTCATCTATTAATCGTAGGATTATCATAGAAATTGGCCTGATAGTTCTCTTCAGCATCTGCCTGGGACTAGGTTTTAATCTCATTTCAAAAAACAGAATCCCTTATGTTGCTCAAAGCAAATCCGAACAGTATGCCGAAAAAAGCATTCGCCGAATCACCCTGTCGGAGGCGAAAAAAAGGTTTGATCTAAACAAATCGATATTCTTGGATGCCAGGGACGCAGAGGCTCATAAAAAAGGAACCATTCCTGGTGCTTTAAGCCTGCCCATCGGCGAATTCGCCGTCTATTACCCGCAAATGGAGCGTTCATTACCGAAAGATGCCAATATTGTTGTTTTTTGTACGGGAGTCGATTGCAAGGCTGGTTATTACCTGACCGTTGAATTAATTAAAATGGATTATAACAATATTGAACTATTTGAAGACGGCATTGATGGGTGGATCAAAAACAGTTTTCCTTTAAAAAAGTAGAAGTCTTTATGAGAGAGGACAATATGAAATTAAAGGGGTTCTTACGATTGATCGACAATAAATTCACAATTTTAATATTCAGGATAACGTTGGGACTGGTGTTTGTTTACGCCAGCGTGGATAAAATCCTGTATCCCATGAGCTTTGCCGATTCTGTGTCCAATTACCAGGTTGTTCCCCGGCCATTAATCAATATCTTTGCAATCATTTTCCCCTGGTGCGAACTTGTCGCCGGTTTGTTTTTACTAAACGGTTTTAAAACACGCAGCAGCAATATAATTATTATTTTAATGCTCTGCCTTTTTAATGTCCTGATCATTTCGGTTTTGGCCAGGGGACTCCAGATCGATTGCGGTTGTTTCTCATCGGGTAGCGACCCAATTGGAATGATCAAGCTTTTTGAGGATTGTGGATATCTGTTATTGAGCTTGGCAATTTTCTTTTATGATAAAGGATATTTTTCCCTGGACAGTTTATTTGGAAGGGAAATTACACCGCTATAGTATCCACTTGGGAATACGCCTGATTTGGTGCACATTTGCGAAATAGAGAAGCACATTGTGCCGGATTTATAAATATTGCGACTGACGGAGGAACGATGATGAAAAAAATATTATTGTTTATCCCCATCTTTTTGATTTTATGTATTTGCCTGGCATTGATCTATTTTTATTATAATTTCACATTTGGCAGTCAAAGGGTGGATTCATTCTGTCGAGTTTCAATGGTGAGTAAAATTAAGAACCTGGGAGCCACAAAGACGTTGGAGATTTTGCCTCTCGTTGACTGGTCTGCAGACAGAAACGACTTGAAACGAGAAGCGGGGGTATCTTACCTGATAAAAACAGATGAATCTCTAATCCTCTTCGATGTTGGCATGAATGGTAATAAAGAAAACCCCTCGCCTTTACTCCACAATATGAAGAAATTGGGTGTAGAACTGAACAAGATAGGTGTTATTGTAATCTCCCACAACCATGTAGACCATGTTGGCGGATTCAAATGGAGTAAAGAAAAAACGTTTTCACTGACAACCAAGCAGGCTGATTTGGGGGCAAAGAGGGTATATACGCCTGTTCCCATGACCTACCCGGGATTAAAGCCTGTATGTTCAGATAACCCGGTAATTATTTCGAAGGGCGTTGCTACTACCGGAACAATCCCGCGCTATCTTTTCTTTAGTGGCTGGACCCCAGAACAGGCGCTGGCAATCAACGTAGAGGGCAAAGGTGTTGTCCTTGTTGTAGGCTGTGGGCATCAGACAGTCCCAAGGTTAATTAAGAGAACTCGGGAACTGTTTGAGGCACCGATTTACGGCATAGTGGGTGGCCTTCACTATGCGGTCACAGACAGCAGGATGAAAAAGCTCGGTATTCCTATACAGAAGTTATACGGAACGGGTAAGCTGCCGTGGAAATTTATAACCATGAAGGAAGTAAATATAGACATAGAAGTTATTAGAAAAATTAAGCCTGGAATTATCGCGCTTTCAGCGCACGATAGCTGTGATGCAAGCATAGATGCCTTCAGGAAGGCCTTCCCTACTGCTTATCGAGACATAAGGGTGGGTAATAATCTGGTAATTGGGCACTAGGTTAGTCGTTCTGATGTACTTAATAATGCAAAAAGGACTATAAGCTGATGAATGGAGGTGCAGGAAATTTAAAGTCTGTTCGGTATTAAAATAAGCGAAGTAAATTCATAATGTCCTGGATTTTCAGCAGGATGACAGGAGAGATAAAATGAGCATTGAAATGAAGCCCATCGGTTATGTATCCACCGAGGTGCAAGAAATTCCCCGAAGTTGGAAGGTGTCGGACGTGAGGGGAAGATTAATAATCGATGAGGCCTATCTGGAAGGACTCAGAGAAATCAGGCCCGGCCAGAAGATTTTTGTTATTTTCCATTTCCATAAAAGTCCTGAGTTTTCCGAGAAGTTCATGAGGATCAAGCCGCCGATTTACGATAGGATGGTAGGGGTTTTTAGCAGTCATTCGCCATTTCGCCCTAATCCGATTGGAATGTCGCTTCTTGAAGTCCTCGATATCGAGGCGACAACGATTCGCGTTAAAGGATTGGACATGATGGATGGGACCCCCATCCTGGATATCAAACCGGAATCGTGTCCATGGGAAGGGTAAGATCATAAAATCCAATTCGAAATGTAAGTTGAATACCAAAAGCACGTCAATTTAAAAAAGGAGGAGAGAACCATGTCGTTTTTAAAAACAGTGAAACTTGAAGAGGCAGCGGGAGAAATAAAGGATAGTTATTCTTTATTTTTAAACCAAGCGGGGATGATTCCCAAGCCGATGGAGATGTTCTCCGTCAGCCCGGAGCTATTTAAAAAAAACTCGATATGACCATGTATTACAGAAACCACCCTAAACTTGATTTTAGCTTATTAACCTGTATCCGATATGCCGTTGCCTCGGAATTTGATAGTTTACCCTGTATCCAATTTAATGGAAATCTGTTACGGAGGCAGGGCCTGGAAGAAAGCGACCTCGAAAGACTTCGTTCAGATCCGACGTCAGCACCCTTAGAGGAAGCAGAAAAGGCCATGTTGATTTTTGTATCGAAAGCCCTCAAATCACCCGAATCCGTAACCCAGGAAGATATTGAAGGGCTCCACGGGATGGGATGGACGGATCGGGATATTTTTGATGCCGTAAATCACGGCGCCATTACCTTCGTATCAAGGGTTATGATGAGGATCTT
>CAZVHO010000041.1:31480-43343 GCA_964627515.1 uncultured Thermodesulfobacteriota bacterium
GCCAAAACGTCCACGGAGAGCTCGTTCCCGCCCACATAGGAGATGCTGGCACCGCAACAGTTCCAATCCCCGATCTCGTTGAAATGCAGACCCAATACCTTGCCTATGGCCTCCAGGGAAATCATGTAATGGATGCCACTGGCTTCCAATGAACAACCTTGATAAAGAAAATAATCCATCAGACGGCACCTCCCTTCCCCAGGGCCTTGGCCTTATCGAGCATTTTTCTCAAGGACTTGACGTTTTTAATCGGTCTTTCAGGCAGGAGTTTCATCCGTTTTTTGCGCATCATGCCAAGTCCCATGTTCATATTTTCCAGCATCAGCTTAATACCCGGCCCCAGACCATGCCCCAGGAAATAGCGCTGGGCCACGTCTTTTTCATCGATCCGGCCCAGACGGTAAATATTATCCCAGAACTTCTGGCCGAAGAGGGCCGTTTCTTCTCTTGGTTTATAACCATGACGGAGGGCATAATGGGCCAGGCCATGCATGACATCCACCACCGGCACCTTCCTGGGACAGCGCACTTTACAGGAATAACAAGAGGTACATAACATGATAGCCTGACTGCTTAACACCTTCTCCCTTTGACCGGCCCGGATCAGGGTAAAGATCTTCCGGGGTGAATAATCCATTTTTTCCTTAAGGGGGCAGGAGCCGGCACAGACACCGCACTGCATACACATCTTGATCTCTTCCCCGGAATCTACTTTCTGGTAAACCTCCCGGGCGAAGGATTGGTCATAGGCCTTTCCGCCACTGCTTTTTGGTCCTACTACCTGTTCCATAATATTTTTCCTTCTCTGGTTTCCCAGGATTCAAGGGATCGAGGATTCCAGGATTCAAGTGAACGGCGGAGAAACAAAAAAACCAAACCCTTGCATCCTGGAATCCTTGAACCCTTATTCTGAATTCTGACTTCTGGATTCTGAATTCTTTGTTTTAAAATCCTTTATAGGGATTCGGTTCCAGTTCTTTGATCCTGTCCATGAAACTCTTCAGTATAACCGGAAGCTTATCATAATCATTGATGGAAATCTCTTCTACCCGGACCCGGTCCGGTTCCAGGGCCAGGCGCCCCAGGGTTTCCGAGATTTTTTCCATTCGGGTATTGGCTAATTCACTGCCTTTGATAAAGTGACACTGGTAGTCATCCCCCTTACGGCATCCCAAAAGGATTACCCCGTCAATGCCCTTGGCCAGGGCATCGGCGATCCAGACCAGGTTGATCGAACCCAGGCAGCGGACCGGGATAAACCGATAGAACGGATCAATGGGGATCCGGTTGATGCCAGCCATATCCAAAGCCGGATAGGCGTCATTTTCGCAGATCAGGGCGATAACCCTGGGCTTTTCATCGTCGGCATCCGGAACTTCAATCCCCTTGATCATGGAGCCGATCATGTCCACCGAGTAGTTCTTGAAGGATATGATCCGTTCCGGACAGGCCCCCATACAGGTTCCGCAACGACGGCAGCGGGTGGGGTTGGGCAGGGGGTTGGCCTTTTCATCTTCGTTGATGGCCCCGAAAGGACACTCTTCGGTGCACCGTTTACACTGAGTACAGCGCTGCATCTGGAATTCCGGATAGGTCATATCGCCGGACCTGGGGAAGGTGGACGCCCCGATGGCCGTGGATTCGACGCACTGAACGGCTTTAAGGGCCGCCCCGGTGGCATCCTCGGCGCAGAGGGCGGTTTCCATGGGGCTTCGGACACATCCGGCGGCATAGATACCGGTCCGCTGTGTTTCATAAGGGAAACAGATAAAATTGGAATCCGGAAAACCATATTTCGTTAAGGGCAATCCAGGCCCCTGACGGTAATCCAGGTTCAAGGCCATCTCATCGAGGGAGGTAGGTACCATGCCTACGGCCAGAACTACCAAATCCAGATCTTCCAGCCGGATCTTTTCATTAAGCAGGGCATCATCGGCCTCGACCACCAGGTTTTTATTGCCATCCTCAGAGATGGCTGTCATTTCGCCCCGGATAAAAATCCCCCCGTCCCGCTGAACCTTACGGTAAAAATCTTCGCTCTGGTGGGGGGTACGGATATCCTTGTAAAGGACATAGACCGCGGCCTCCGGGTCCTGGTCTTTGACGTAGGTGGCCTGCTTCAGGGAAACCAGGCAGCAGACCGAGGAACAATAGGGTAGATGGTTTTCATCCCTGGAACCGGCACACTGAATAAAGAGGACGTTTTTAACCTCTTTACCGTCTGAAGGCCGGGTGATTTTCCCTTGCCTGGCCATCTCTTCCATCTGGATGTTAGTGATCACATTAGTAAATTTTCCATAGCCCAGGTGTTCTAATTTACCCGCATCATAGGGTTTCCAACCTGTGGCCAGGACCACCGAACCGGCACGCTCGGTAACCGAAGAGCCGTTCTGGGAGAGGGTCACATCAAAAACCCCCGGACCACCGGAAATCTTTTCGATCTGGGCTGCCGTAAAGACCTTGATATTGGGCTCGGCCTCCACCTTTTTGATCTGCCCTTCCAGATCCACATCCGCTAATTCTTTATAGGGAGGGCGGACCCGTTTATTCATGGTTTTCATAAACCCGCCTAATTGAGCCTCTTTCTCCACCAGAATTACCGGGTATCCGGCCTGAGCCGCTCCGATGGCGGCATTCATCCCGGAAAATCCACCGCCGACCACCAGGACGGTGTTGCTCATATTCTCCGCCAGATAAGGTTCCGGGGGGGTGCTTTTGTTAAGCTTGACCAAACCCATGCGCAACTGGTCCTCAGCCATCATCTGGGTATCTTCATCCCCGGCCGGCAATACCCAGGCCACCTGTTCCCGGACATTGACCCGGTCCTGCAAAGCAGGAGAGAAATCCAGGACATCAAATTTAACCCGCGGCGAACAGGCCACGATGGACAGGGTATTGACCCCTTCATTGGTCATGTCGGCCTTAACCATCTCCACCCCTTCCGACCCACAAAGCCAGGGATGGGTTTTGCATACCGGGGCCTTAAATTCCTTGGTAGCTACCTTTTTTAAGGCCTCTATATCGAGGGATTCTCCTATCCCGCATCCCGTACATATATATACACCCAGTTTTTTATCCATTGTTAATTACCTCCTCACAGATTGAATAGCCCGGAGCGCTGCCCCGGTCGCATCCTGAACCACGCCTGCCACATCGGCCGGCCGCTTAACACAACCGGCACCGTAAATGCCCTTCTGCTCCTGATCGGATACGATAAAACCATAGTCGTCATATTGGACCGCTGCCGGTACTTTGACCGAAGCCGTGGACGGTTCCATGCCCGTTGCCAGGACGACCATGTCCACGGTTTCCCTGATCCGTTCACCGGACATGGTGTCTTCCCCTTCCAGTAACAGGTTTTTGGTGACCGGGTCTTCGGTAATCAGCGCAATTTTGGATTTGACCAGAGACAGCTTTTCATCCTTTTTTACTTTAACAAAAAAATCTTCCAGCTTGCCCTGGGCCCTGATGTCGATGAAATAGATGAAGGCCTCGGCATTGGGATTTTTCTCCCGAAGATAGGTGGATTGTTTTAATGAGGCCAGACAGCAGACCCCCGAACAATAGGCCAGATGATTTTCATCCCTGGATCCGGCACACTGAATAAAGGCCACCTTCTCGACCTCTTTCTGGTCCGAGGGACGGAGGATTTTACCCTGGGTCGGTCCGTTATCGGCACAAAGTCTTTCCATCATGACATTCGTAATAACGTTGGGATACTGGCCGAATCCATAATTTTCCAGTTTGGCGGCGTCGTAAGGATTCCAGCCGGCAGCCCAGACAATGGACCCTACCTCCAGAGTGATGGTCTGGGGTTGCATATCCAGTTCGATGGCATCATATTTACAGGCCTCAACACATTTGGCGCAGGCCTGTCCCAGACAAGCCGAGCCGTCTATCACATATTGCATGGGAAAGGCCATGGCATAGGGCAAATAAGCGGCCTTGGTATTATCCAGGCCGTAATTAAAATCATTGGATCGTTCCACCGGGCAGGCCTCGGCGCATTTATTACATCCGGTACAGCGCTCATTAACCAAACGGGGGGTGGTTTTAATCGTCACCTGATAATTTCCCTCTTCCCCGGAAATGGTCTCCACTTCCGCCAAGGTATATAAAGTAATCCGGGAACTGTTTTTAGCCCGTTTGAAGTTGATTTCCAGGCCGCAATTGGGGGGGCAAAGCTTGGGGAAATACTGGTAGAGCTGCGCTACCCGGCCGCCCAGATAGGGTTTTTTCTCCACAATAACGGAATCGTAGCCGACTTCAGCGGCCTCGATGGCTGTAGTCAATCCGCTCATGCCGCCGCCGACAATCAAAATGCTTTTTTTATCTCCCATATACTCCTCCAGGAATTTATTTAATGGTTTTTCCGAAAATAAAGTTTTCTATGCTTTAACTAAATTTTTTTCAATATACAACAAAAAAAAATTGAATTTTGCTCCACCGAACCAATTTTTTTTTGAGGTTAAAAATTGAGATAAATTTTCATAGTTGGCTATAACAAGATGGGTATTTGTAAGATGTAAAGGAAAAGGCGCCAAGATCGAGAAGTTTCACCAAGATATTTATTAAAAGAGAGGAATATGTTCCCCTGCGGATCATTTCAGATGGACTTTTTACGAGTCCATCGCCCCAGATGGACTTTATTTGAAGTCCATCCGCCCCGTCCGTCCTCTTTTTAAATAAATATCTTCTCTGTTCAAAAACTCCAGGCGCCCAAAGGCGCCTGGAGGTTAATCATTAATTTGGATTACTAAATAAGGGGAACCACGTCTCTTTTGATCATGGTCCACTCACCGGTTTTTGGATCATACTTACAGTTGGCAAAGACATGCCAATTGGTTTCGTCCATCGTGGGTTTGTCCGCCCGGAAGTAGTAACCCGGCCAACGGGTCTCTTCCCTGAAGAGGATGGTCCGCATATGGGCCTCGGCCTGCCAGGTCCGCTGAACGTTTTCCCAGCAGCGCTCCAACTCATAGACGTTTTTGGCGCCTAATTTGGCTGAGTCTTCCTGCAGCATAACCATGAGTTCCAGACCTCTTTCGATCAGCGATTTGCTGGTCTTAAAGCCCGATCCCCAGCCGCCGGCATATTCATCCATCATCTTCTGGAGACGATGCATATAGGACATGGGTTTGATGTAGTTGGGGTTTATATCAGGATCCGTTGACAATCCGCAGAACTGCTCGTAGGTGTTGAGCGGAGCCAGGATCTCTTTCTTCAAGGCGTCGACCTGAGCGGCATCCACATTGGGCATGGCCGGGTTCTCTACACAGAACCGGACGGCTTCTTTACCGGTAAAACGTCCTTCGGCATGGGAACCGGAGGAGAATTTGTGGCTGGAGGCGCCGGAGGCGTCACCGCAGGCAAACAACCCCTTGGTGGTACACATATTGCCATAACCCCATTTGTAGGGGGTATCCAGGTCTTCCGGACCGCTGACCCAGGCTCCGGAGGCACCGGAATGGGAGCCGATGAAATAAGGCTCACACGCGGCGATTTCGGAACGACTGGCTTCAGGCATGATGTTGCTGGCCGCCCAAAGGATGGCTTGGGAAATGGTCATATCCAGGAAGTCTTCCCAGGCCTCGGATTCCAGTTCCTTCATCTTCTTCTTGAAGGCTTTTTCATCAGGGGTACCCTTGGCGATATTCTGGATGGCCTCGGCCGTTTCCATATAGAGGGGTCCTAAACCGGCTTCCACATCCAGCATCCCCAGATAGTTACGCAGGTTGGCCGGAATCGGTTTGGCCAGGCCGTAAGGGGCCCAGTTGTTGAGCTCGTCTTTACGGACCACCATATATTCCCCGCCGGTGGCACTGGTAGCCCTGGATTTGAACAGCAAGAACCAGGCACCGACCGGACCATAGGCATCCTTGAACCGGACCGGGATAAAACGGACTTCCTGGCAGGTCATTTCGGCACCGGCCTGAATCGTGAAGTAGGCGCTTGAGCCGGTATTGAAAGGCGGATACCAGGAACGGCCTTGACCTTCACCGGTGGACCGGGGACGGAAAACGTGAACCGCACCACCCAGGGCGCAAATCACGGCTTTAGCTTTAAAAACATAGAATTTCTCATCCCGGGTCCCGAAACCGACGGCCCCGGCAATCCGGTCACCGTCCATCAGGGGGGCGACGATGAAAACACGCTCATAGATCTCAAAACCGGCGGCATCCATGGCGTTTTTGGCGGCCTCGGCCACGATCACTTTGTAGGATTCACCGTTGATCATGAGCTGCCAGCGGCCTTCATGGACATACTTGCCGTTTTCATCCAACCAGATGGGCAAGCCCCATTTCTCAAAAAGATGCACCGAGGAATCTACGTGTCGGGCAATGTTATAAACCAGGTCTTCCCGGGAGATACCCATCAGGTCCTGGCGGACATAATGGACATAATCTTCCGCGGTGTTCTGACCGTCGGCAATACCGACATATTGGTTGATAGCCGAAAGGCCCATGGCCACAGCTCCGGAACGCGTATAGGCGGCCTTGTCAACAGCCGTTACTTTCACGCCATTTTTCTTGGCCCAGTAGGCGGCTTCAACAGCACAGCCCGTAGCGGCCATTCCTCCACCCAGGATCAACAAATCGGTGGTTATTTCTACAGTAGGATAATCTGCCATAATCATTTCCCTCCTTCGTTACTTTTTTGGTGTCGGTAAAGCTGCCAATTTCAAAGAAGCAGGCTCGGTGAACAGGTAAGGGCTCTTCAGATCGCCGGACCCTTCATCGAATCCGCCGTTGGGAACCGCGCTGCCTTCTTGCGTGGTCCGGATGGGGAACTTAAATCGCTTCAGAGCGCCATTCCGGAATTTGACGGTCCACATAATATCCTCAGAACCCCGGAGGGGTGTGACACTGGCACCCATGGGGACGAAGTCGGCATAGCCCCGGACGTCAATAGCCTGCTGAGGGCATATCTTGACGCAGTTATAGCATTCCCAGCAAAGGGAGGTGTCCCGGTTGAAGGCCTTCATCTCGCCGTAACCCAGAGAACCGTCCTTGTCCAAGAACATCAAGTCAACAGGGCAAATGTACATACAAGCCGTTTTGTCCTGCCCTTTGCATCCATCACATTTTTCCTTAATCACAAAACTTGGCATAGTTTTCTCCTCATATTTATTGATTTATGTTTCAAAAAGCGATTTGGATCTTTCGTGTTTTTTGTAATAAATCGCCCCGTCGGTCAGACCGACCATCTCACCCCCCTTCTGTGTCGATGTATCTCTTTTCCAGAAGTATTCCCTATCTGGGACGGTCGAAAATCCTTGAAATTAGGCCCCGTGTTCCTTCAAAAAAGTCCTCCCAAAATATCGATTTGTAAGGGATAGAACCATATCAAAATCTGTCTGATGGTTTGACTCAAAACCCTTACCAACTCTCCTGATTTTAAAAGACCTTTCCAGGAGATTCCCCATAGTTGGCCGATTTACCTAAGACACCATCTCTATTTTCTTAACTATCTAAATAAATTATACTTTTATTAATTTTGTGAATATTGGAACAAGAAAGCCTAAGGTATACCAGATTCAATTTTTTTGTCAAGGGAAAAAATGCTCGGTTAATAAAATAACTTACGAGCTCAAGGGAAACCACAGATGGCTGATGGCCTTCGCCCTTGAACTCTGTCCACGTTCCGGAAAGCCTTAACAAATGAATAAAGATGCAAGGTACCCAAACCCTTGTGGACCGTCTTCCGATACCCACAACAACTTAATTAATTGGTGATCCTCAGTTGAGGGGATCTAAAGACTTTTTCCCTTCTAAGGCTAACTCAATCAGCCGATCTAACAAGACACTGAAAGGTATGCCAGCGGCCTGGGCAGCCTGGGGAAGAAGGCTGGTCCCAGTCATGCCGGGTATGGTGTTGGCCTCCAAGACGATAATTTCATCCCCTCAGATAATCATCCGTACGGCTGTAACCATTTAAATCTAAGGGAGACGTGTGCTCAAAAAATGGGTAAATTGTTATCTCTTTAAATTTGTTATTATTCTCAAACCCACTTTTTTTCCCCTTGACATTTCTTATCATGGATGTCCCCTTGCACTTCATGTTTATCGTCAACCCTTTGTCGGGACGCAGTCTGCTCAATCTCTTCAGCACCCATCCGCCCATTGAAGAACGCATCGCCCGGCTGGGGGCATGAGGTTTTAACAACAGGTTGTATCCATTCTTCTCTTGATGATTTGAGACAATTAGTGAGAGAATAGTTTAGGGAAGGATCTTTATATCTCATGGTCAGAAGGAAAAGTTATTTTGAAGATCCCTTTCCCTAAGAAGTCGGGATTCTTCCAGGCAAGGAATTATTCATCACTAGGAGTTCGCTCACCGGCTAACTCCCTAATTCTATTAAAAGGTTCGCTCGATATATTCATGTCAAATTAGAAGGATTTTTCCCTCCTTTTCCCTCTTTCACCCCCTTTATAGTTCATCTTCTCTTTATTATCTTCTTTTTGTATATCTTTTCACTTGACTTAATTCATGGTTTTGATTAAATGCGTAACGATGTATGAAAAGTAGTCATGGAAGGTTCCATGTAATTACCTAATAAACCCAATAAGAATTGAAAGGAGAAAGTAACAGATGTCAGGATTACTCCCACCTCATGGCGGAAAAGGTTTGACCTGCTGCTTGCTTGAAGACGCAGAGTTGGCGGCAGAATTGAAAAAAGCTCAAGGATTGAAAAAAATCGATGTCAGCCCCCGTGAAAAAGGCGATTTGATCATGATGGGTATTGGGGGGTTCAGCCCCCTGACCGGTTTTATGACCAAGGCAGACTGGAAAGGCGTTTTGGATAATTATCTTCTGGCTGACGGAACGTTTTGGCCCATCCCGGTTACGCTTTCCGCTACCAAGGAAGAAGCCGTAGCGATAGCGATCGGTGAAGAGATCGCCCTGTTCGACCCGGAACGTAACGAATTCATGGCTACCATGAAGGTTACCGAAAAATACGAAATGACCGAGGCCGACAAAAAGTTCGAATGCGAAAAAACTTTTATGGGCGAAGGGACCAAGACCGTAGAAGACTTCTGGAAAATTGCCAAAGATGATCATCCCGGCGTTCAGATGGTCATGAGCCAAAAAGATGTCAATCTGGCCGGCCCGGTAAAAGTACTCAGTGAAGCCGAATATCCTACCAAATATGCCGGCGTTTATATGAGACCGGCTGAATCCAGAAAGATTTTTGAAGAAAGAGGCTGGAGTGAAGTGGCCGCCCTGCAGCTGCGTAACCCCATGCATCGTTCTCACGAATATCTTTGCAAAATCGCTGTAGAAGTATGTGACGGCGTTTTTATTCACTCTCTGGTGGGCAACTTGAAACCGGGGGACATTCCTGCCGAAGTTCGCGTGAGATGTATCGACGCGCTGGTAAAGAATTATTTCGTAGAAGACAAAGTCCTTCAGGGCGGTTATCCGCTGGATATGCGTTATGCCGGCCCCCGTGAAGCCCTGCTTCATGCCACCTTCCGTCAAAATTACGGATGCTCCAGAATGATTATCGGCCGTGACCATGCCGGTGTTGGTGATTTTTACGGCATGTTTGAAGCCCAGACCATTTTTGACAAGATTCCCAAGCCAGCTGGCGGAAAAGCCTTGCTTTGCACCCCGCTGAAGATCGACTGGACATTCTACTGCTACAAATGCGACGGCATGGCTTCTTTGAGAACCTGCCCCCACGACAAGAAAGAACGGGTCCTTCTGAGCGGTACGGCACTGCGCAAGGGCCTGTCCGAAGGCACACCAATTGCCGATCATTTCGGTCGCGAGGAGGTTCTGGATATTCTCCGAGAATACTATGCCGGTCTGACTGAAAAAGTTGAGGTCAAACTGCATGGGGCTGCTACCGGAAAATAATCCGTTCGCTTTGGTTTGAAAAACTAAAAAGGAGATACTGTAAAAAGTATCTCCTTTTTTTGTTTTGTAATCTTTAAATTCTGTTATGAAATCATTGTCCTAGTCTGCTTCAGGTGATTCATAATGATCTCAATTTTTTCATTGAATTAATGCCTGCCCCGAATGAGACCATGCTGTCATCGTGTCCACCTATCGCCATTATGCCGAGCGTTCTGAACAGGGATATCGAGCGCTTTCTCCGCCACGCCTTGGCGTGACTGCGCGGATTATCGAGCAAACTTCAATAAAATAGACCGACGCTTCCTAAAGGAAGCTCTTTTCAGATTGGCAACGCCAATCGTCTTTCTTGCCTGGAGGATTCTCCGGGCCTTGAAACAGAGAGCTTCAGTCGGATGACGAATTTTATTTCTCTAAGGCCAGTTCAATCAACCGATCCAATAAGGCACCGAAGGTCAATCCTGCGGCCTGGGCCGCTTGGGGAAGGAGGCTGGTCGCTGTCATTCCGGGAATGGTATTGGTTTCCAAGAGGATTATTTCTTCTCCCCGGACAATCATGTCCGTCCGGCTGTATCCCTGCAGGCCCAAAACCTTGTGGGCCCTAAGGGCATATTCCTGGGCCAGCCGGGTAGTTGATTCAGGCAGGTCAGCCGGACAGATTTCTTCAGAAGCTTTTTCCCTGTACTTGGCTTCATAATCGAAAAACTCATACTGTTTCGCAGGAATAATTTCAATGATAGGCAGGGCCTGAAGGGTCTCATTCCCTAAAACCCCCCCGGTTATTTCCCGGCCTTTTATATATTCTTCCAACAAGACCTCTTTATCCAGAACAAAGGCTTGTTCAATCGCTTTGGAAAGTTCACTCAAGGTATTGGCCATGCGGATCCCGATGCTGGACCCCTCGGCATTGGGTTTGACGACAATGGGCCAGCCCAGTTCTTCAACCAAGGGGTCCAGAACCAAACGATGACTGCCCCGCCGGACGACCATGTCTTTGGCCACGGGCAAACCGGCCTGACGGTACAAGGTCTTGGTCAAACGCTTGTTCATGGCCAGGGCGCTGCCCAGGACCCCGGACCCTTGATAGGGGATGCCCAACAATTCCAACAATCCTTGAACCGTGCCATCTTCCCCAAACCTTCCATGGAGGATGATCAGGGCCACATCAATCCGGGGGGCGTCGGCTACCAGGCGGGCCAACCCTTCTTTTAAGTCATAGACCACGGTCTCATATCGTTCGGGGTTCAGGGCCTTTTTCACTTCGGCGCCCCCCTTGAGGGAGATCTCCCGTTCATTGGATAGGCCGCCGATCAACAAGGCCAGGCGAAGCTTTTTCATCAGGACCGTCCTTTATCCCGAGGCTTAATCTTGACCTCCACCCCATGGGAATCTTTAAATCCCTTCAACGGGGAAAGCATCCCCATAATCCCGCTTTGGACGATCTCCTGAACAAAATGGTTCATTGGGATATTCTTTCCATCTAAGATAACCCGGATCGATGGCCTGGTCCGGTCTTTCAAAAAACGGTCTTCCAAAATTTGAACCAGGCCTTCAGGATCATCCGGTTTAAAATGGGGCAGATCGGAGCGGACAGGCTTTTCCCCCACCGTGGCGACAATACTCCCTTTTATTTCCTGCAAAAGTTGTTCTTCTTTTCCTTTGGTCATTACCACAATTTTGGGTTTGTCTCCTTGTTTAAACCCTTCGGTCAGGATGATGTCCCGGTCGTGGAAAAAAGACTGCTCAATCCTATCCAAAAGCATGGCCTCAGTTTCTTCCAATTTTCCTAAATATCCGATTTGACCGGATCCGATCAATACCACACCATCGGCACCGGCTTTTCCGAATTTATGCGTATCTTTACCTGGTTGATCAAGAGAAAACGCATGACCGGTATGTTTAATCACCCCCACGGAATAACCTTTGGCTTTCAGAATAGGGATTACTTTCTCCAACAAAGACGTCTTGCCGCTGTTGGAATAACCGACAACAGAGAGGATCA
>CAZVHO010000042.1:0-43068 GCA_964627515.1 uncultured Thermodesulfobacteriota bacterium
CGGATCGGCCCCATTTTGAATCAGGCTGTTCTCTTTGTAATAGATCATCTCATCCAGGCCGCTGCCTAATTTATTGGGCCTGCCGTAACCGATCGGGCAGGGGGCGATGACCTCTATGAAAGTAAAGCCCTTGATGGCAAAGGTCTCGGCTATGGCATTAACCAGTTGGCGGGCATGGAAGGTGGTCCAACGGGCCACATAGACCGCACCACTGGCCCGGGCCAGATAAGGCAGATTGAAAGAGGCCTCCGAATTACCATAAGGGGTAGTGGTTGTCTTGGCCGTCACCGGCGTTGTCGGGGCCACCTGGCCGCCGGTCATCCCGTAATTGAAGTTATTGACGCAGATAACCTTGAGGTTGACATTTCTCCTGGCGGCGTGGATAAAGTGATTCCCGCCGATGGCGAACAGATCCCCGTCCCCACTGAATACGGTCACCGAAAGATCCGGACGGGTTAAGGACAGTCCGGTGGCGAAAGGGACGGCCCGGCCATGGGTGGTATGATAGGTATCCATATTCAGATAGCCGGCCACCCGGCCGGTACAGCCGATTCCGGAAACGACTACGGATCGGTCGATGGGAATAGCCGCCATCTTAAGGCCGTTGATATAGGTATTCAGGACCACGCCCAAGCCGCAACCCGGACACCAGATATGGGGTATCCTGCCGGGCTTCAGATACAGATCGTCGGGATGGAGGCCATGCTGTTCATCTCTGAGACGCCTGGTGGCATCGCCATCAAAAGGGACCACCGGTTGACAGCGTATCTTCATGGCAGATACTCCTCGACGGCTTCCATAATGTCCTGAGGAGAATGAATAGTCCCGCCCATTAAAGGCAAGAGGACCGTCTCGGCCTGACCCTGGGCGCACCTTTCCACTTCATAGGCCATCTGCCCGTAATTGATTTCCGGTACGATAAAGGCAGAAAGGTTCTTGCTGATTTTGCTAACCCTTTCTTCCGGAAAGGGCCAGAGGGTAATCAGCCTGAGCAAGCCCACCTTTTTCCCTTTGGATCTCATCAGGGTTACCGCTTCCCTGGCCGCCCTGGAGGTACAGCCATAAGCCACAACAACCACCCGGGCATCGGGGATACCGATTTCCTCCACTTGAATAATCTTGCGGGCGTTGAGGCGGATTTTATCCGTCAGGCGCCGAACCAGCCGTTCATGGACTTGTGGGGTTATAATGGGATATCCCTGTTCGTCATGGGTCAAACCGGTCACATGGACATGGTAACCCTCTCCGGCACAAGCCATGGGCGGAACGAGGTCTTCACCGGCCATAAAGGGCAAATAAGTTTCAGAAGACTGGCTGGGCCTGGGCCTTGAGATCAGATGAATTTGATCCATCGGCGGGATGACCACTTTTTCGGACATATGCCCGACCAGTTCATCCCCCAGGACAAAGACCGGCAGGCGATAGGTCTCGGAAAGATTAAAGGCCGAGATAGTCAGATCAAACATCTCCTGCGGGGAAGATGGGCAAAGGGCGATGACCCCGTAGTCTCCGTGGGATCCCCAGCGGGCCTGCATGACATCGGCCTGGCCGACCAGGGTGGGTAAGCCCGTGGAAGGTCCGCCGCGCATGATATCGACAATGACGCAGGGGGTCTCGGTCATCATACCCAGACCGATGTTTTCCATCATTAAAGAGAAGCCCGGGCCGGAGGTGGCGGTCATTGATTTGGTTCCGCCCCAGGAGGCCCCCAGGATGGCGGCTACCGAGGCGATCTCATCCTCCATCTGGATACAGATCCCCTGGACCTGGGGCAGACGCCGGGCCATCCGTTCAGCGATTTCCGTGGCCGGGGTGATGGGATATCCGGCAAAAAACCGGCAGCCGGCGGCAATGGCCCCTTCGGCGCAAGCCTCGTCCCCATTGATAAAATGTTCGCCGGTCAATATTCCTGAATCAGACATGAGTTACGTTTCTTCCTGAACTTTTATTCCCGCTTGATTGAGGCGGACTTTACGAAAAATGAAATGGTTTTCTCCGAACTCCGAACGCGATACTCCGAACTTACTGCTCGGGGTTAGGAACTGGATCCTGCCGGAGAAGGCGTAGTTTCGGGTTCGAATTTTTTTGAATAATTGGCAATATCTTCGGCTGTCAGTTCCTTGTATTCCTTGAGGACGCTATAGATGGCAAATTCCGGACAAATGATCTCACAAAGATTGCAATTCACGCATTCCCCCTGCTTGGTGACCAGGGGCGGATGGTAACCTTTCTTGTTGAATTCGGGGGCTTCTTTAAGGACCTGGTTGGGGCAGAATTCGATACAAAAGCTGCAACCCTTACAGCGGTCTTTAATGATATGCAGTTCCCCGATCGGGATGGAATGGGAACCGGCATCGAGCGGTAATCTCCAGAATTTCATAACAACCCCTTAAAAAACGTACACAAAAGCTTTCTATTTAATTTAAATTGGACGGAGTTGTCAATAGTTTTATTTGTGGTGTTTATTTGTATTCGTTAGAAATGGGCTAACCTTTTGCTTTTTAAAAATAAAATAAAATTAGGACGCTGATTTTCGCAGATACCCGCAGATAACTATTCTTGATGGTCTCGTAAAAACTCGTCATTCCCGCGCAGGCGGGAATCCAGGCTAACCGTAACCACTTAAAAGGACTGGATTCCCGCCTGCGCGGGAATGACGAAAAGGGACGAGGTCCGACTTTTTACGAGTTCATCATTCTTTATTTTCAAAATCTTGGCAATCTGCACGATCGGCGAAAATCTGCCGATCCGAGTCGATCCGAGTCGATCTGCGTCGATCTGCGTCCAAAAAGGAATTTCCTATACTATCAAGTTAATGAATCAATCGACGGACCATAAGGCGCAGGGATAATGGAAGGGTTATCAGGCAGAAGACCAGGAGATACAAAAAATTCCAAAGATTTTCCGGAGAGAGAATATTTAGCGCCAGGGCACGGATCAGTTCCACCACATGGGTCAGGGGAAAGATCCAGGCCAAAATTTTGGCCCAGAAAGGGAGTTGGTCCAGAGGGAAAAAGGTCCCGGAAAAAAGAAACATGGGGGTAATAAACAGGAAGACCGGAAGGTTGAAGGCCTCGATGTTCGGCATCAGGGCCGTAAAACACATCCCGGCGGACCCAAAGGCCAAGCCGCCCAGGAAGGCTGCCGGAAGTATCGCCAGAGACCAGGGATAGGCCAGAAGTCCAAAGAAGGAAAGGATGATCATCATTAAACCCGTAGCCATCAAGGAACGACTGGCCCCCCAGAAAATTTCACCCAGGATAATTTCTTCCACGGTCAGGGGTGTGGCCATGATGGCATCAAAGGTCTTTTGATAATACATCCGCACATAGGAGGCATAGGTGGTTTCAAAGAAGGCATTTTGCATGACATTGATGGCCAGGATCCCCGGGGCAATAAAGGCGGTATAAGTGATCAGACGACCGCTGAAGGGAATTTGACCAACCAGATAGCCCAGGCCGGCACCAAAAGCCAGTAGATAAAAAATGGGCTCCAGCAGAGGGGGTAAGAAGTTGATCTTCCAGGTCTTGAGATAAACATCCCAATTGCGCTGCCAAACCCGGATCAAACGCCAGGAAATATGGCTCGGAGTTCGGAGTTCGGCCTCCGGCCTGGAGGGGCCTACGCCCCGGAGGGAGTTCGGAGAAGTAAGGCTCATTCGCGGAGTCCACGGCCGGTAAATTTTAAAAAAACATCTTCCAGAGTGGCCATGCGCAAGGTACAGCCGCTTCCACAAAATTCGCCTGAAATTTGACGAAACAATTTTTCCCCTTCCCGGGCATGGATCAAGAGCCGTTGCGGGAGTTGTTCATACTGGACCTGTTGGGCCTTTAAAAAATCCACCAGATTGGAGGTCGGATTTTCCACCTCAATCACATTGCCGCCGATATGCTCCCGGATGAGTTGGCCGGGAACGCCCTCCACCAGGATTCGTCCATGATCCATAATGATCAGGCGGTCGCAGATCTGGGCAGCCTCGTCCATATAATGGGTAGTCAGCAGGATACAAATATTTTTGGCCTTAAGCAGCCGGATCTGCTCCCAGACCTGGTGCCGGGATTGGGGATCCAGTCCGGTGGTCGGTTCATCCAATATCAACAGGTCCGGATTATGGATCAAGGCCCGGGCAATAACCAGACGGCGCATCAGTCCGCCGGAGAGTTCCGAAATCAGGGCCTGCCGCTTATGGGCCAGACCCATAAAGGTCAGCCATTCTTCAGCCCGCTCCTTAACAGTTTTTAGGGGAAGATTAAAATAACGGCCATAGACCAGCAGGTTTTCCCAGACGGTCAGGTCCGGGTCCAGGTTGTTTTCCTGCTGGCAGACCCCGATCCTGGCCTTGATTTCCCGGAAGTGTTGTTTGATCTCTTTTCCAAAGACCAGCAGACGGCCGGCGGTGACCGGTGAAAAACCGTAAATCATCCGTATGGTGCTGGTTTTTCCGGCCCCGTTCGGTCCCAGAAAACCAAAACATTCCCCGGCTTCAGTCTCAAAGGAGATCCGGTCCACAGCCACCAGATCCTTGAAACGTTTGGTCAGATTTTCCGCTTTAACGACAGGGTTCAAGCAAGGCTCCATTAATAAATACGGTTCAAGGTGCAGGGTTCAAGGTTCAAGGTCCGGAAAAACCGATTTCTCTGAACGCCGGACGCTGAACGGTTTTTTGGATCAGCTTTGCCCCTTTTCGTGCAGGGGAACCCAGAACATGAGCAGCATAGCCGGGATGGAGGCGCTGAAGGCCAGAATGAACATGTTCAGATACCCCATCTTTTCGACGATGATACCACCGAATCCCCCGAAGAAGGTGGAAAAAATGGACATAATAGCCGAACCTACGGCATAATGGCCGGCCTTGAATTCCGGTTTACAGGTCCCAAGGAGATAAACGATCAGCACCGCATTTCCGAGTCCGGCCGCCATCTGTTCATAACAGTGCACTGCGGCAATGACCAAAAGCCCCGAGGCCGTTGCCGCCGAGGGAAGGTACCAGGCCAGCCAAATATAGGCCCAGATATTGAAGTTCATGAGAATAGTCAGCGGCCAGATCGCTTTTTTTAAACCCGTCCTCTTGATCCAAATCCCTCCCATCGACGTTCCGACAATGGTACCCAGGGCGCCGAGGATCCCTCCGAGCCAGGAAAACTGGGCCTTGGTTACGCCCAGTTCCCGCATCAGAAAGGGTGTGCCCATGGAAAAAAGGATCTCGTCACCGATCTTGTAAGTAATGATAAAGATAATGACCAGGCCGACCTTTTCCTGATCAAAATAGGACTTAAAGGACCGGACAAAATCCCGGGCAATGTCGGTAAGAGAGCGGCCCGTAGTAACCCGTTTTTTTTCGAACCGGGGAAGCTGCCAGGCATGGAAAAGTGTCAAAAGGAGCATGGTTAAAGCGGCAGCGCTGAAAGCAACCCCCCAGGGGCCATACTTGTCTTCCCCGCCGAACCGGGTCGCGGCAAAGGCCGCCAGGGCCACAAAGCCGCTCCGGACCAGGATAATCGCCACCCGGTAGGCAAAAACACGATACCCGGTATAAGCGGCCTGTTCCTTGGGATCGGTCAGTCCTTCCATGTAGTAGCCGTCTATAGCGATGTCATTGGTTGCCGAAAGGAAGGCCAGGAGGACGAAAGTCAGCGATATGGCGGCCAGGATCCAATTGACATCACTCTGATGGGCGGCCGAAAAACAACTGAGGGAAATACCCACGATCAGCACGGAAATGACGGCCTGGATGGCAATCATCCAGGTCCGTTTCGTTCCCAGGATGTCCAGGAAGGGGGCCCAGAGGAACTTCAGGTTCCAGGGAATCCCTAAAAAATTCAAATACCCGATATACCGTTCCTTCAGACCGATGTCGGTAAAGAAGACCGACGAAAGGATACGAATAATGGCAAAGGGCAAGCCTTCGGCCAGGTAGGTTGAAAAACACCAGACACCGGTTTTTTTAAGGTCCATACGCAGCTTATTTTATATCTGATTGTCTCGTAAAAGATCGTCATTCCCGTGCAGGCGGGAATCCAGGCCAGGTCATAACTAATTAATCCCGCCCCTGGCGGGACCCGTTTTCACGGGAAGGACGAAAATGGGTGCTTCAGAACTTATTACGAACTTGTCATATCTAAAGGCTTTCTTTTTTACCTTCTGGAGAAGAAAAAGGCAACCTTAATCCTTTTCGATTGTGCTTTCCTGAATCGCTGAGATCAGATCGGATGCCCCCGATGAATAGAAATGATCGGCGTTTTGGATGATTTTCAATGATGGAGGGGGTTTTATGACCTGGACCAATTTTTCAAGGTCTGAAAGGGGGCAGAAAGGGTCCTGATCGCCGGCAACGATCAGTCGGGTTTTTACGTCTTCCTTCAAAAAAGCAAAATCCATCATAGAGATGGGCGGAGAGACCAATATGGAATAGAGGACATCCGGATGCTGCCGGGCCGCCCGGGCATTGACCCAGGCCCCGAAGGAATAGCCGGCCAGGACAATGGGATGTTCCCCCAATCCTTTTAGATAGGCGACGGCCGCTGACACATCTTTCTCCTCCCCGAACCCTTCATCGAAATCCCCCTGGCTCCGGCCTACCCCCCGAAAATTAAAACGCAGGGTCGTCCAGTCCTTTTCTTCAAAGGCCCGGCCGATGAGGCCCACAACCTGGTTAACCATATCTCCGCCATATAAGGGATGGGGATGAGAAATGACTGCGGCTTTAGGGCTTTTCCCCCGGATCAGCAGACCTTCCAGATAAAGGGAGCCCGAGGGGAACATGATTTTTTCGGCTGTACCGGTTTTCATAGGGTTTCCTTTAATAATTGGGATTCACAAAAAGACATTACCTCTAATTCCAAGTGAGCGATGGCGCAGGATACCTTGTGTCGCTTGCCGTATGCACCAATAAGATCCACAATGCGATGATGTGGTTGGGTAAGCCATTTTTTAAACGAATAAAAGAAAACGAGAATTGATTTTGAAGATAACAGTTGGCTATCCTTCGGAATCCCGCATCACCGCCAAACAATTGCACTTTATCTATCCGTTGCCATCTTAGAACAAAAGCGGCAAATAAATCCCTGGTAAAGATCTCGCCGCCTTAAAGGGGGTTGTATTCATGTAGACCAGGCCCCAGTTGAGCGAATTGACCAAATCCTTGGAAGTTATATACACCGGCGGATCATCCAGCCAGGTCTGGTCTTCTGTTCCGGTGGCATAGAGCCGGGCAGCATTATCCAGGAAGCGTTTCTGTCTGGAATACTTATAGGCATACGCCAGAGTATCAGCCATTAAGAGCGCCCAGTCATTGACTTCCAGATAGGTCGCATAGGGTGAGGTAAACCAAATGCTGTCAATCGTGGCATAATAGCCGGGTTTCTCCGGAATCGGGCGCATCAGGTGGTTGATAATGAAATCCCCGTAGGTCGCAAGCGCACTGGCTACCCCCAGTGTATCCGTGATGCTGTACTCGGCGCAAAAATCCAGATAGCGTCCCAGCGTCCATAACACCAGGGCAAACTGAAACCCGCTGATTCTTTCATCGCCGGAGGGGCCACCGGGCGGGGGAATATAGGCTGTAGGATTGGTTAACCAGCCTTTGTCTGAGGTGATGGCCGTATAACCGATAATGGTTTTGGCATTGTTGAGCCAGCGCACATCCCCGGTTTGGCGGTAGCCTTCAATATAGGCCGAAATCAGATTGGCCCGCTCCCGGTAGAACACCGGATAGGTGAAATCACTGAACTGAGACAAATTTTCCAGCGCCTGGAGACCTTCCAGCGCCGTATCCAGAAAACGCTGTTCCCCGGAAAGATGGTATGCCCGGATTAAATCCGGTACGCCAAAGAACAGATCCGTAGCCGGAGAATTGTAGTTGCGGTTGGGGTTGGTGCAACCCGGTTCATCATGCTGGCTATGACCGAAATACGCACCATGAGCCCAGTGCTGAATGCCCTCATCCGGGATGTGGAGATAGTCAATATCCGCCAGATGCCAGGCGGCCGGCAGGCCCAACTCCAGCCAGTTCAGGTCAGCCGAACGGCAGAACTGGGTCAGCATTCCAAACACGTACCAGTATTTGAGATTCATCTGACCGGCCTGATTGGGGCCAAAGGCCTCATAATCCAGGGGCACATCGCCATAATCCTGCCAGCCGTAAAAATTGTATTTTTGAATGGTATCCTCCAGGGTGGAATTACCGAAGCCGGGATCATGAACATTGGGATTAAAATCCGGGTTGGGTTCAAAGGCTACCCGGACATAGCGTTCATAGAGCGGCCATTTTGGGAGGTCCGCCACCGGAACTTCATCCAGCACACCGCTATTGACGTAAAAAGCCGCCGGCCCGGTTCCAAACAGGGGCGTATTAAAAGCTTTGGCCAGCCGTTTGGCTTCTGTGGCGGTCATTGAACCGGATCCGAAATGCAAGAGCAGGGAATGGGTTTTTGCCTCGCCTACGCGGAAATTGTGTTTAAACTGACTGCCATTGGGAAACAAATCAATCGCCACCGTGCCGTTGCTCTGGGTTTCAATGGCTTTGGGGAAATTCTGCCAGAAATTCTTTACGGCTACAGACATACAGGCACCGGTCGGACGGAAAGCGGCCATCCATCCCAGGGCCTGATCGCCGCGCAGGGCTACGCCCGGACCGGTAAGCTGAAAACCCCGGGTGGTACAATAGGATTGCAAGCGCGGCTTGGCCGAAATTTTCTGATCAGGCCAGCCGACCTGGCCGACATACATATTCCAGTAATCCGTGCCGCTCGAATCCTGATAAAGCCTGACGGTTGAAGCCGGGGAGGTCAGATCCAGACCCTGCTCACTTAAAACCCGTAGATTGCCGCCGGTGCTCTGAAGCTGGAGTTTCAATTTCAGACTGCCAATGTAAACGCTGTTGATGGCGCCCTGATCATGCACATTGGTGGGCTGCCCGCTTTCACCCGCCAGAATCGGCTGATTGTTTTCCACAGTAAAATCCAGGCGCACATCGCTGCTGCCGGCATAAAAATGCAGGCGGGCCGTATAATCCAGCAAAGCCCTAGCCGAGTTATCCAGAATGCTGCCCACCACCTTGACGATGGTGTTTAATTGGCCCTGGCGTTCCAGGGTGGCCGCGGTAACCCGCGCAGTAAAATCAGGGCTTCCGCCGGCAACAATGCTTAGGCTGCCGGCTGCTTCGTAATCAATGGCATTGGTGGCTGACAGGGATTGCAGCAATGCTTTGCCGCCAATGGTTACCTGCTGAAACAGATTGAAATTCCCGGTGGTATTCAATTCAAACTGAGCCGCTCCGGTATCGACGGTCATTTTACCGGGCGTTGCCGTATCGATCTGAATGGCGGTAGCCGGTGCCGGCCCAGGTCCGTTATGGTCCAGTTGAAATCCCTGGCTGGTATTGGCGGGAAGTGAGGTAAAAAAGCCCACCAGCGCCCATTTGACCGGCGCTGTGGGATTGTCCGGTGAAGCGCCCCAGCGGGCCAGGCTCTTAAACTGCGCCGCAACCGGTGTCCCTAAGGCATTGCGGACGCGGAGATTGGAAAGGTTGGTCACATTCCAGGTTCGGGGCAAGGGAATACCGAAACTAACGTATTCATTGATCCGTTCAACGCCGGCGCGTTCCTGAACGGTTATGGCCACCAAATCCTCCCCATAAGTTAATGGCAGGCTCATGAGACCCATCAGCAGCCATGCGACTGTCGATATGAATATCCTGGCAATCTGCCTATTTTCCAGAATAGGCTCCATTGTTTTTCCCCCTTACTTTTTATGGACATTCAATTCAATGGAAATAGTCTGGAAAAATTATAACAAAACTATTTTTTTCATCAAGCAAATATGATAAAAAATTGGGCGGGTCTGATCTGTTATCCGGATGGCGTAAGGAGTTTGTGAATGAAAAAATACAAAAGCATTCCGTATGGACTTGCGGATTTCAAAAGAATTCAGGGAAAGATTTTTTCCAATTTTAGTCTGAAACCGGCCTAATAAACTGTTTGAATCTCACTATCTTAAAACGTATTCGTGTTTTTATTTCTTGCCGCAAGACTGGCAGCCCAGGATGATCCGGGTGTCCTTTATCCAGGGATAAACCACCTGGATGGTTTCCGAACAATGCTCGCAAAATAGGGGATCCAGGCGGCGGGTAATAGGATTCCAGGTAATACGGGCAGTACGTTCCAATTTTCGATAACGGACTTGAAGAAGAAGCTGGACCACCGGGACCAGAAAGCGGAGAGCCGCGCTTCCATTAATGGTTACCTCTATTTGATATTTGTGTTGAAGGTCTTCTATTTTTCTGGACAACTCCAGAGGAAGGGCCTCGATCTTGGCCTTTCTTTCATTCGCATAAGCCTCCGAACGGCCGGCCTTTAAAGCGGTCGTCATTTCTTTTTCCAGGGCTTGAAAATATTCCTGGGTATTTCTGATGTCCCGTTGAAGCCGTCGTTTCATACTTTTCAAAAATTCAGCCAATTCGGTCTCCATCACCTCCTGGGCCTTTTTTAAACCCAGGGAAACGACCTTATCCAAATGGACCGGAAAGTGGGGCGGGATCTTTCCCGGCACAAAAAAGGTGACTTGGAATTCCGGTAAATGGGCCTCGAAGTCCGGGATCAGGCTCCCGGTCTCCTCCTGGAGAGTCAATCGAACCAGTCCCTCTTTTCGTTCATCACTTAAGGCCACATAGTGGCTGATCAATACCATATAGGTGGTCCGGGCTTCGGCCCGGTTGACGATCCGGATTTGACCATCGGCAAAGATGAGGTCCCGACCGATCAGTTGCTCGAACCCTGCTTTTTTCAAATAAGGGATTTCGACCTGGCCATATACAATGGGGACCTCCTGAGTGGCCTTTTCAACCAGTCGATCCAGAAATGGGCTTCCATAAATGAGCGGAAGGTCAAGGTCGCCTATCCGGACCTCTTCAGGAACCGCTAAGGACCGGGCCAGATCCTGTGGCAAAAGGGCAAACAGCCGGTCATCATGGTGTTCGACCAGCCCTCCTTGTTTCTCCAGGACCCGGGAAGTAAAAGAGAGCAACTCAGGGTCGAAGGATGGATTCATACCCCGAAATCCTCCTGGAAGAGTTTCTCATCCAACTCTTTGCTCTTTTCATAGACCCTCCTGGCCTGAGTTAAACGGGTGGCCAAAGAATCAAAGGCCTTTTTCCTTTCAGCTTCCCCCGGGTGCTGAACCCAGATTTCATAAACCAGGTCGCTGAATTCCTCTTCCCCTTCCAGGCGGCCCAGGATCATGTCGATCTCGCCGATGACCAGTTCGAACATATTGATCTTACGGTCCAGTACTTCCAGAATGTGGTCTTCCAGGGTCCCGGCGGTGCAGAGATTATAGACCCGAACCTCATGCTCCTGTCCGATACGATGGATCCGTCCGATGCGCTGCTCGATTTGCATGGGATTCCAGGGGAGATCATAATTGATCATGGTATGACAGAATTGCAGATTATGTCCTTCCCCGCCGGTTCCGGTGGTCAGAAGAGTGGGACACCCTCCTTTAAAGCCAGCCATCACCTCTTTCTTTTGTTCGGTGGTCAAGCTGCCTTGAAAAACCAGGTGGGGGATTTTTTCTTCATTGAGAATCTGGTGAAGATGTTCAAGGGTGGCCAGGTAATTTACGAAGATTATTTTTTGTTCTGAATCGGTCTTGAGAAGCTCCAAAACCTTTTTAGTCTTGGCGACCATTGGGAGTGCTTTTTTCAGCTCCAGGAGTTGTTCGGCTTGCAGGCCGACTCCATTTTCCTTTTCCCCGGCCATCTTTTCCAGCATGCGAAAGGCCGCCAGTGGAGATGATCCGGCTGCCTCTAATAGTTTCCGCAGGGTCATCTTGGGCAGTTCCATTTCGGTTTTTTGAACCTGGCTGGCGACAAAGTCACTGATATGCCGGTAAAAAGACCTCTCCCCGTCATTGGGATTGACCCGCACCGTCCAGGCGAAACGCGGAGGCAGATGCAATTGGGTTACGGACCGGGTATTCCGGACCATGACCTCTTTTAAAAGCTGACGTAGTTTCTCCCGATTGCGGGGATCGGTCGGATTCCCCCTGGTCACAAATTCTTCCTTAAAGGCCTTTTGGGTCTTCAGATGACCTGGTTTAAGCAGGGTTACCAGGTTGTATAACTCTTCCAGCTTATTCTGAACCGGGGTGGCCGTCAAAAGTAAAATAAAAGTCTTTAAAAGGCTATTGACCAGCTTCCAGTTACTGGTGGCCCGGTTTTTCAGGTGATGGGCTTCATCGACGATGACCATGTCATAGGTGCGTCCGGTAACCGTTTCATAATGACGTTTGGACCGGGCGGTCTGCAAGGAGACCAATAGAAAAGGTTCTTTCCAGAAACCTTCCGGGTCCTGCCGAAACAAAAGATCATTTGAGGATACAAAAGAAAGTTCAAATTTTTCTTTTAATTCTTCCTGCCATTGGTTGACTAATGAGCTGGGGGTAAGGATAAGGGCCGAACGGACCAGACCTCTCAAGATATATTCCTTCAGAATCAAACCGGCCTCGATGGTTTTTCCCAGACCGACCTCATCGGCCAGGATGGTCCGTCCCCGGAAATCCTTCATGACCTTACGGGCCGTTTCCTCCTGATACCAGAGGGACTCCATGTTTTTCAGGGTTGGCAGACAGATCAGTTGATCATAGGAAGTGCGAAACGAAAGTTGATAAGCCTCCAGGGTCAGGTTCAATGTTTCGGAATCGCTGGGTTGATTACCCTGTATGGCTTCCAGAAAGGCTGTTTGGTTGATGGTAAAGTGAATCTTGGGTTCGATTTTACCATCGATTTTGGGTTCCATTTTTGGTTCGGCAACAGGCTTTTCGGGGCTTACGGGTTTCGGCTTAATTTTTTGCCGTTCCTCTGCTTTTTTTTGAGAAGGAGGATTTGGTCTTGCCTCAGGCGTTTTCACTTTTTTTACGGCAGGTGGTCGTTCAGAGGGAAAAAGGGAGATTTGCCCTGATTTTGACCTGGATTCCATTTCAATCCGGAAAATGGAATCGGCCAGACCTTTTTCCGCTGCTTTAAGGTGTGTTTTGAGGAGACGCCATTTCTGATCTTTGGCCATTTTTAAAAAGCGTTGATAGGCGTCCCTGGCCAGGACAAATTCCCTCCGATTATAAGCCACAATCCCCAATAACAGACAATCATCCTCTACAAAGGGGCCATTTTTTTCCCATAGTCGGGCCAAAAGGGTATAAAGGACCGGTTGATCTTTGAGGATCTTGGCCGATTGGATGGCCGTTCTCATGATCGATGGATGAGAGGATTTAATTTTCAAACATTTCAAGGCAAAATGTAATGCCGCCGGATAGTCCTTTTCTTTAAAGGCCTGCTGGGCAATCCATTCATATTCTTCCAGTTTCCCCTGCTGCTGAAGACGAACCATTTCCAGGTGGAAGGTCTTTCTTTTCTCTTCCCGTTTTTTCTTTTGTTTGGCTTGGCGGTCAATGGGCATAGGGATGATTCAAAATTATTTTTTAATTTACTCTTAAATTTCTGCCGCCCTTAGTCTTATCCTTATTTCTTTTTCTCGTTCATCCAGGACAATCCGGTTGAACTCATTTATTTCTTCCAGCCACTGCAGCTTATCCGCGGTGGAAAGTTTTAGATATTCGATGATCTTCTCTTCTTCGAGGGTGTATTGAAATCCTTTTTTCATTTCACCTCTCCAAGATACTTTCTGACCTTCTTCAGCATTTTTATATCACTGGCATCTTGCATTCTTCCGCTGAATTCTTTGGTTATTATAAGGTCATTTATGGAAGCCAGATAAATTTCAACATCCTCCACCTTCTTCACCGTTTTGCTTTTAAACGATTCTTCAAAATGGAGCGGGTGGACGAGCAGGATGTCGATCACCTTATAGTTGTCTCGCTTATGGTAAAAACTGAAGGCCTTAAGATTTCTGTTTTCAATCCAGTCCTTCACTTTCTCAGAATCAGTCAGGTCCTTCGGATTTACCGGCAACCGGGGAATATAGCCAAGATCATTCAGAACCTTAATGATTTTCAAAATATTGGGTTTTTTCGTTGAGATAATAAGGTCAATATCCTGAGTTACCCGCGGCACGCCGTAAAGGTTAACCGCAAGCCCCCCGACAATAAGATATTTTATCTTTTTTTTATACAAGGCCTCCAGAATTTCAAAATAATACATTTTATGACGCCCCACTTTATATTTGTTTATGAACCCTTAAATGACTCTTTTCAAATTCCCAACCCAAAGGATCCCCCCTACCAACTAAATTTGGTTTGGCTGTCCCACTTCGGCATCTTATTTAATCATATCATACTTAAATCATTAAAAAATAATTATAATCTCTTGGTTGGTCTGTTACAATAATTTTATTTTTACTTTTTAATAAACCTTGTCTTGCGGGGTTAGATAGGAATGGCAGAATTCTCCGTGCTGTTCAAATCACCTTTTGAAACATCTCATCCGCCAGTTGACCCTCGCCGATTCGGGTTACCGGCCGGTCATTATGATGCCGAAATTTTGATCGATGGCGATGTGGATTTGGCTGCCGGGCATATTGACGGTGATGGTGGGACGCAACACCCGAGGTTTTCGGGCCACGGCCGCGGCCGCACTGCTGCTGTCCGAAACCAGGGTGTAGCCCGCCCGATCCCAGATCTCGATCCGGATATTGTGACGATCCAGGACCTTAAAAACTGCACATTGGTACGATTGGGGAACAGAGGGTTGCCTTTTTTCCCCTTGACCGTGTCTTTTCCTTTCCTTATACTCTTTCCAGCAAAAAAGGAAAAAGAAGCCAACCCTCATTAGGCGCTTATGCTTAATCTACGGTTAAATCTCCCCCGTCCCCCCTTTTTCTAAGGGGAGAACTTATTCCACTGGACTCCTCCCTTTGTAAAAGGGAGGTGGGGAGGGATTTTTGAAAGATTTGAAAAATGAAAGAAACCCATAACATCCGGCTATTGGTAGTAGACGACGAGAAAAACCAGCGGGAACTGCTCCAGGGATTTCTGCAGAAAAAAGGCTATTCCGTGCAGGCCGCTGAAGGTGGTCAACAGGCCCTGGCCTGGCTGAAAGACCATGTCTGTGAGGTCATCCTGACCGATCACAAGATGCCGGGCATGGATGGAATCATTCTGCTGAAAGAAATCAAGGCCCTTTACCCGGAAACCTGGGTAGTTTTGATGACCGCCTATGGGACGGTGGAAAAGGCTGTAGAGGCTATGAAGCTGGGGGCCTATGATTATCTGAGTAAGCCCATAGATCTTGAAGAATTGCTGCTATTGTTGGAACGGGTTGAAAACAGCATTTTGCTGTCTTGGGAGAATCGTCAGTTACGTCAGGAATTAAAGGAAAAATTCAGTTTTGAAGGATTGATCACCCAGAGCCCCAAGATGGAGGAGGTCCTGTCCCTGGTGGCCCGGGTGGCCCCCAGCCAGTCCACGATCCTGATTCGGGGAGAAAGCGGAACCGGCAAAGGCTTGATCGCCAAGATCATTCACTACCATAGCCCCAGGTCGGCCGGTCCCTTGATCACCATCAATTGTGCGGCCATACCGGAGAGCCTTCTGGAGAGTGAACTTTTCGGTCATGAAAAGGGGGCCTTTACCGGGGCCTTATTCCAACACCGCGGAAAATTCGAACAGGCCCAGGGGGGGACTATTTTTTTGGATGAAATCGGCGACCTTTCACCGGCCCTGCAGGCTAAACTCCTTCGGGTGATTCAGGAGAAAACCTTTGAACGGGTGGGCGGGAACAAAACCATCCCGGCCGATGTGCGGGTTATTTCGGCCACCCACCAGGATTTGGAAGGCCAAATTCATGAAGGCCGGTTTCGGCAGGACCTCTATTTCCGGCTTAATGTAGTCGCCCTCTTTTTGCCCCCCCTGCGGGAACGCCGGGAAGATATCCCCTTGCTTATTGACCACTTTTTGATAAAATTCGGCCGCCAAAATAACAAAGAAGGGCTGGAGGTTTCCAAAGAGGCCAGGGAACTTCTCCTGCGCTATCATTATCCGGGTAATGTGCGGGAACTGGAAAATTTGGTGGAAAGGGCCGTAGTCTTATGCCGGGGTCGGTTAGTGACCAGCCAGGACCTGCCTTTCCATTTGAAAGAAGGAGTGGGTGAGAACGCTGATAAGGCTTACCCCTCTATTCTATCCCTGCCTCAACAGTTGGAAGAGTTGGAAAAGCACTTGATCCATCGGGCCTTGCAAGACAACGGGGGGATTCAAACCCGGGCGGCCGAAAAATTGGGGATCAGCGAAAGGGTTCTCAGATACAAACTTCAAAAATTCGGACTTTAGCCGGCGGTTCGGAGCGCAAAACATCTTGTTGGCTGGCGGCCAAGCCCTCTTTTCCATATCCAGGATCGAGTATCACTTTTTGTTTTTATCCAGTATCAAGAAACAAGTATCCAGCATCATTGTCATTGGAAAGATCTTATTCCACCCAGTCAAATGTCCGGGAAACGGCTTTTTTCCATCTCCCATATAATTTTTCCCGCCTGTCCCCATCCATCCGGGGTTTCCATTCCCGGTCCTTCCCCCAATTAAGACGCAGATCGGTTAAATTTTTCCAGAAACCCACGGCCAGGCCGGCAGCGTAGGCGGCCCCAAGGGCGGTGGTCTCAACCACCCTGGGGCGGATAACCGGAACGTCCAACAGATCCGCCTGGAATTGCATCAGCAATTCGTTTCCGACCATTCCCCCGTCAACTTTGAGGGCTTTCAGCCGGACACCGGAATCCTTTTCCATAGCGTCGAGCACTTCGCGGGTTTGAAAGGCCGTGGCCTCCAGGACGGCCCGGGCCAAATGGCCTTTGTTGATGTAACGGGTCAGTCCGACGATGACCCCTCGGGCGTCGGAACGCCAATAGGGGGCAAAGAGCCCGGAAAAGGCCGGAACAAAAAAGATGCCGCCGCTGTCTTCGACCGTTTGAGCCAGGCTCTCTACTTCGGCGGAATTCCGGATCAAACCCAGGTTATCCCTCAACCATTGGACCAGAGCCCCTGTGATGGCAATCGACCCTTCCAGGGCATAGACGGCTTTTTGTTCACCGAGCTTATAGGCCACGGTGGTCAACAAACCGCTGGAGCTTGGAATCGGCAGCTCACCCACATTCAAAAGCATGAAACAGCCGGTTCCATAGGTGTTCTTGGCCTCCCCGGCGTTAAAACAGGTCTGGCCGAACAGGGCCGCCTGCTGGTCTCCCAAATCCCCCCCCACCGGAACCCCGTCGAGAAGGCCCCGAGCCGATCCATAAATCTCCGAAGATGAACGGATCTTGGGCAGCATGATTCGGGGAATATCCAACAGCTCGAGTATTTCATCGTCCCAGTCCAGGCTGTTCAGGTTCATCATAAGCGTCCGGGAGGCGTTGGTTACATCGGTGACATGGACCCCGGTCAGGTTCCAGATGATCCAGGTATCCATGTTGCCGAAAAGCAACTCTCCTTCTTCGGCCTTTTTGCGCATTCCAGGCAGGTGCTCCAAAATCCATCTAATTTTCGGACAGGAAAAATAAGTAGCCAGAGGAAGGCCGGTTTTTTTTCGGAGCCGGTCCTGGCCGCCGTCCCTGGCCAGTTCCTGGCAGATCCGGTCCGTGCGGGTATCCTGCCAGACAATGGCATTATAGATCGGTTTACCGCTGGATTTTTCCCAGACTACCGTCGTCTCCCGCTGGTTGGTCACTCCGATGGCGGCGATCTCTTTGGAAGAACAATTCCCTTTTCCCAAAGCCCCCTGGATCACTTCTTGGGTATTGATCCATATTTCCATGGGGTCATGTTCCACCCAACCGGGCTGGGGATAGATTTGACGGTGTTCTTTTTGAGCCATGGAAACGATATTTCCTCCGAGATCAAAAAGGATGCAGCGACTGCTGGTGGTGCCTTGATCGATGGCCGCGCAATATTTGGGCATTAGGACCTCCTGGGAAAAATTAAATCAGAAACAAGATATCAGTTTAGCATTTTGAAAAACTATTTTCACCGCAGAGCCGCAAAGAACGCAAAGAGGGAATATTTTTTCCTTTCTGTTGAGAGGACAGAAAGGAAAAAGCTTCCGCGACCCTTCTGCCGGCTTCCAAACGGAAACCTTTGTTTAAGGTCGACGAAGTCGACCGCATAATTATTGGGCCGGAGGCCTGAGCTGTTTTTTCAATCCCGCCTCTCACGGGATTGAAAAAAAATGATTCTCTCTGCGTTCTTGGCGGTTTTGCGGTGAACAAAAATTTTCTTTTCAAATAACTGACGAGTTGCAAGTCACCTCATTTCTCCGGTAACGATGATCTCCAGCGGTTCTGGGAGGGTAGCCATGGTGATCTTTGTGCCGATGGGCGGCACCTTGGAAAGACGAAGGGCCTTAATCGATTTCATGATGGGTGACACCCGGGAAAGGGGAACGGGAGAGGCGGTCTTCACCGGCAGGATATGCCCGCCTTTTTCTGTTTGGCAGCCCACAGTGGTGGTCAGAACCCGGAGGGGCTCTATCCATTCCTGGCAGGCAAAGACCTCTCCTTTTTCACAGCCGGCACCGGCCACTTGAGTGCCGTCCGTTTCCAAGGCACAACAATTCGGACAAATGATACAGACATAGTTTTTGGTCGCCCCGCTGAAGACGACCTTGGTTTTTCCCTTCCTTTTCTTTTTTTCTTTTTCTCCCATCTCTTTTCACCCGGCCAAGGCCCTTCCCAGCTTCTCTCCTTCTTTGGTTACCCGGTCCACTGTGTCATGGACATAATCGGCATTTCCGGAAAGAAACAGGCCGTTCCCCGGTTCAAGGCCCGCGTCGATAAGCAGATCCCTTTCCGGTATGAGACCGACCGAGAAAAGGACCGTATCACAGGCTATCTCTCTTTCCCGGCCCGTTTGATTGTCCCGGTAGCGGATCCGCTCCACCCTGTTTTTCCCCATAATCTCGAGGAGCTCATGCTCCAGAAAAAGAGGGATGCCGAAATCATCCAGACACTGGATTTTGTTTCGGATGAGCCCGGAAAGGTGGGGCAGTATTTCAAAAACGGCCCGGACTTTGGCACCCTCCAGGGTCATCCGTCTGGCCATGATCAGGCCGATATCGCCGGATCCGATGATGACCACTTCTTTCCCCGGCAACACCCCATAAATATTGACCATCTCCTGGGCCAAACCGGCCGTAAAGACCCCGGCCGGCCGGGTGCCGGGGACGGTAAGCATCTCCCTGGTCCTCTCCCGGCAGCCGGTGGCAATAACAATATTTTCTGCAGAAACAACCCTCTCCCCCTGGGGGCAGACAAAGGTCACTTTATTGCGCGGATGGATGGTGTGAACAAAGGAAGAGGTCTTGACTTCGACATCTTGTTCCAGAAAGATTTTCTTATAACGCGCGGCATATTCGGTGCCGGTCAGCTCTTCCTTGAAGTATTTGAGCCCGAATCCCAAATGGATGCACTGGTTCAAAATGCCCCCGAGGTTGGGATGCCGCTCCAGGAGAAGGATTTTTTTGAGACCGGCAGAGGAAGCACCCACAGAAACGGCCATCCCCGCCGGTCCTCCGCCGATGACGATTAGATCGTAATGATCAGTTGTTTCTAACATGTCGAAACAGTTAATTCACCTTTTACATTTTCATTGTTGCCGCACTTACTCGTTACTCGTTACTGGTTGCTGGTTATAACGAGAAACAAGTAACGGATTTTATATCTCTTTGTAAAAACCCATCAGACCGGTTTTATCAGCTCGGAACCCGGCCCTCTTTTAGTGATGGCTTCATAGGGAAGGCCCAGTTCTTCGACCATAATGGACATGATCTTCATGGTACAAAAGGCCCCATGACAGCGCCCCATCTGGCTCCGAGTGCGAAATTTGATCCCGTCCATGGTCCGGGCCCCCCTGCGGATGGCCTCTTTAATCTCTTTTCTGGTGATCAGTTCACAGCGGCAGACCACCTCGCCGAACTCAGGATCTCCCTTGATCAGGGCGTTTCGTTCGGTATGGCCGAGCCGGCGGAAACGGGGTATGGCGGTCCTCTTGTGCAGGGCGGTCTTCTTGGGTTTAAAGCCCCATTTCTCCGCCAGCATGGCTACGACATATTCGGCGATGGCCGGGGCCGCAGTCAGCCCCGGAGACTGGATCCCGACGATGTTGACAAATCCTTCCCGGTCTTCCTGAATATAAAAATCCCCTTCTCTGGTGGTCGGCCTGAGACCGGCAAAAGAGGTAATGATCTGGTCTTCCCGCACGGAGGGGACGAGCCTTTGGATTTTGTTAATCACAAACTGTTTGCCTCTTTGACTTGTGGTCCGGTCTTCCCGGTCCTGGATTTCTTCCGAGGTTGGGCCGATCATGGTGTTCCCATCTACGGTTGGAATAATGAGTATTCCTTTGGAATCTTTTTGGGGCACCGGGAAGATGATCCTCTTAGTGAGCCTGTCCGCATGACGGTCCAGAATAAATTCCTCCCCCTTGCGGGGTATAATCTCAGGAACCGCCATCCCGGCCATCCCGGCGATCCGGTCAGCGTGCAGACCGGCCGAATTAATCACATAACGGGATTCATACCAAGTCCCGGATGCAAAAACCCTCCAGGCTTCAGGGCCTTTCTCAATGGCCATGACTTTCTGTCCGCAATTAATCCGGATGCCATTGGCCAAGGCATTTTCAGCCAGGGCATAAACGGTCTCATAAGGATTAATGACCGCCGCTGTTGGTCCTAGGAGGGCCCACTCGATCTCGCCGGTGAGGTTCGGTTCGTTGTCTTTGAGCCAGTTTTTGTCCACCAGTTCAAGGCCGGGGATCCCCAGTCTCTCCCCGTTTTCTTTAATGGCCTCCAGGGCCTCCCTTTCCCCCTCAAAGGCTACAACCAATTCCCCCGTAGGGATAAAAGGAAAATCCAGGTTTTCAGCCAGTTCCCGGTAGAGTTCGTTCCCCCTGACGGCCAGCCGGGTCTTGAGCTGCCGGGAAGGGCTCTGGAATCCGGTATGAATGATCCCGCTGTTGGACTTGGAGACCCCGAAGGATAGTTCGGCCTCCTTTTCGAGGAGGACGCCGTCCAGTGCGTAGCCGGAAAGTTTCTGGGCAACTGCAACCCCGACAATCCCGCCCCCGATAATCAGGAAATCAACTTTCAATGCGACAGGCCCCTGCCCGAAAAGGATCGATTAGTATAGGCGCTTAGTAACTCAACATCGACAAAGTTTTGTCGATCAGGTGGCTAAATTCCTGTAGGGTGGGTGCAGCACAGCGAAACCCACCAATAATTAAAACAAAGTAGAGATAAAAACCTCATTAACCGGTGGGTTCCACTATCACTCCACCCACCCTACATTTTGCTTGCTTTTTCGAGCAACCAGCAACCAGTAACGAGTAACGGGCTCCTTATTGTTTGGAATAGAATCTAACATCCTCAAAAAATAAAGTCCATGCAAAAAACCGGGCCGGGAGGGGGCTCTTTACCGTTGTTTTCTTGATCCTTTTCTGGTCCTAATTGATTATATTTTCAAATCAATTGCTTTTCTTCCTAAACCCTGATAATATGATTTTAAACATTTCCTGAGGAAAGGAGGGGATTCCTTTTGGATTGGATTTGGATAGGATGGGGATTTCTGGTGGTGGCGGCGGCAGTGGCCGTCTTTCTGATCAGGGCACTGAATCAGGTTTCCCGGACGGTGCGCAATCTGGGAACATTGGTAAATTCCTTAGAGACGGAGATCACTCCCCTGGTGCGGAATCTAAGGGAAACCTCAGAAAACATTAATGGTCTTCTGGTTCAAACCCAGGAAAGATTAAATCAGTTAGAAGGTCTATTCCTGACCTTAAAAGAATCGGCTCAAATCTTTTCTATGATTAACCGGATCTTTCGCGGTGGAGTCACTCCAACTTTAGTGAATCTGGCAGGACTGGCAGTTGGAATTAAAACCGCCGGACAGTCTTTTTTTAAACGAAAGGAAAAAGGAGGGAAATGATATGGCAGAGGAAAAAGGGTGTTCAGGGAGCGCTTTGGTTTTGTCTTTTATCTTAGGTGGGGTGGTTGGAGCCGCACTGGCAATCCTCTATTCCCCTTGGGAAGGAGACCGGACCCGGGGAAAACTAAAGGATTTAGCCGAAGAGGTCAAAGAAAAATCAGGTCATCTTTCTGAGGACTGGAAAGAGAAGGCCGCTACTTTTATAGAAAAAGGGAAAGAGTTTGTGGAACAAAAAAGGGGTATCCTTTCCTCGGCTTTTGATGCCGGGAAGGAAGCCATGACCAAAGAAAAAGAGGAACTAACCCAAACCGAAGGACTTTAAACTCATTACCAGATAATTTGTCTGGGGTTTTTCCCTTATTCTTTCTTGGCATCGTTCCATTGTTCTGGCAGGGGTTGAGGACCGGGTCTGATACCGGCGATATCCGGGTCTTCATCGCCGATCCGGGGGACAGAACTGCTGCCGAGTGTCTTGGCCTGAATGCGGCGGGATTCCTTATCCTTCTGTTTTTGCTGTCGGGCTTTTTCTTTTTCCATCTTCCTGAAAGTGGCTTTTGATTTATTGGCCATTTTTTAACTCCTTCTGATAGTGCTTCATTAAAACAAGAAGCCGAGGTTCAAGCCCCGGCTTCTTATCTTTTATAACAAATTTAAAAAAAATTATCAATAATAAAAAAATCCTATAAAAGGGGATCGATTTTCATCGGGCACTTTCCAGGATAAAATCCTCCCCCTTGAAATAGCCCAGCTCTCCTTCGTAAATGATGGTTCGGGTCCGCTGGGCGATGATTTCCGGATCGATCTCGATTTTGGCCACGTTGGTCTCGATGGCGCTCCGGGCAACCGCTGCCGCTACCACCGGCGGGACGCGGAAATCCATGCCCTTGGGAATAATGTAATCCATCGCCAGTTCCTTTTCCGGGATCATGCCGGCAATAGCCTGAGCAGCGGCTATTTTCATGGGCTCATTAATCACCCTGGCCCGTACATCCAGGGCCCCCCGAAAAACCCCGGGAAAGACCAGGGAATTATTGACCTGGTTGGGAAAATCAGACCGGCCGGTGGCCACGATCATGGCCCCGGCTTCTTTGGCCGGCTCAGGAAGGATCTCCGGGGTAGGGTTGGCCAGGGCAAAGATGACCGGGTCTTTGGCCATGGCTCGGACCATGTCCTGGGTCAAGGCCCCGGCTACTGAAAGCCCGATAAAGACGTCGGCCCCTCGGACGACCTGAGCCAGGTCCCCTTTCTTTTTTTCGGGGTTGGTCTGCTGGGCCATTTCATTCTTAATCCAGTTCATCCCTTCCGGTCGGCCGGGATAAATGGCCCCCCGGGTATCGCAGAGGGTAATCTGACGGACCCCCATCTCCAGGAGAAGTTTGGTTACGGCAATGGCCGCTGCCCCGGCTCCATTAACCACCACCTGGAGGTCTTCCAGTTTTCGGTTGGAAATCTTGGCGGCGTTGAGTAAAGCGGCGCTGACCACAATGGCGGTCCCATGCTGGTCGTCATGAAAAACCGGGATGTTCATTTCTTCTTTAAGTCGCCGTTCGATGTAAAAACAGCGGGGAGCCGAGATGTCTTCCAGATTGATCCCGCCGAAAGTGGCCTCCATGCGTTTGACGATCTCCACAATCTCATCGGCCACTTGAGTCCCCAAACAGATCGGAAAGGCTTCTACCCCGCCAAAGGTTTGAAACAAAACGGCCTTGCCTTCCATGACCGGCATGGCCGCCCGGGGGCCGATATTTCCCAGCCCAAGGACGGCACTGCCGTCGGTTACTATGGCCACTAAATTTCCTTTGGCGGTTAAATCATAGGCCAGTTCCGGATTCTCCCGGATTAAACGGGCAGGCTTTTCCGCCAGAGGGGGGAGATAAAATTGTCCCAGAATATAATTATCCCGAATCGCGATCTTGCTTTTTATCTGGAGCACGCCCTGGTACCTGCGATGCAGTTCCAGGGACTCTTCTCTTAGAGTTTGTTTTTTACCCGAAGGGGGCGGAACCGGCCATTGTCCTTCATAGACATAGCGGCGGGTCTTCTCGGCGATCTGGGCCGGGTCGGTGTCGCCCCTGGCCTGACCGCTTTCAACGGCCGCCCTGGCCACAGCCTCGGCAATCCGGGGGGCTGTTCGAAAATCAAAGATCTTGGGCATGACGTGATCAGGGGACAATTCCTCTGAGGGAACGCAATCGGCCAGGGCCTGGGCCGCAGCCAGGGCCATGGCGTCGTTGATATCGCTGGTCCGGCTTTCCAGGATCCCTCGGAAAAATCCAGGGAAAACCATAGCCACATCGGATTGATTAGGGAAATCGGCCCGGTTAAAGACCATGACCCTGGCCCCGGCCTGGCGGGCTTCTTCAGGCATGATCTCCGGTTTGGGGGTGGACAAGGCCAGGATGACCGGGTCCTTGGCCATGGAGCGGACCATTACGGGTTTCAAGGCACCCCCTATGGAAAGCCCGATAAAGACATCGGCCCCTTTTAAAGCCTCTTCCATGGTCCCGGTAAAGTTTTCCGGGTTGGTTTTTTTTACGATCTCCCACTTGGCCCAGCTCATACCCCTGAGCCGGAACTTGTACAAGGCCCCATCCCGATCGCAGACAATAACCTGTTTGATCCCGGCCTTGACCAGCAAATCGGCACTGACCAGTCCGGCCATACCCGCTCCATTGATCACTACCCTGGCCTGGGAGAGGTCTTTGCCAACGATCTTCATGGAATTAATTAAAGCCGACAGGACCGGTATGGCAACACCCAGGCCGTGATTGTTAAAAACCGGAATATTGGCCCCCCGTTCAAGATGATCGGTAATAGTAAAGCTCTGAGGGCTGGCTATATCCTCCAGGCAAAAGGCGCCAAAAGTCGGTGTTAAGGCCAGGGCGGTATCAATAAATTCATAGGCATCCCTGGTTCGAAGGCAGATGGGTATGGCGTCCACCCCGGCGAAAGTTTTGAAAATAACCGCCTTGCCCTCCATGACCGGCAGGGCTGCTTCCGGACCGGCATGACCTAAACGGAACAGACCTGACCCGTCGGTCAAAATGCCCACGGTATTGCCGCGGCAAGAAAGCGAAAAAGACTGGAGCGGATCCCGGGCGATCTCCAAACAGGGTTCGGCTACTCCGGGGGTATAAACCAGACTCAGGACATTGGCATCTTTAATGGGAATCTTGGAAGTGATCCCGATCACTCCCCGATATTTTTTACGATAAGCCAGGGCCTCTTCCCCGGCGCCATCTTCAAACAGCATGGAAAAACTCCTTTTTAAAGTTTCAAGTTACAAGATGCAAGATGCAAGTTTCAAGTATGATGAACTCGTAAAAACTCGTCATTCCCGCGCCGGCGGGAATCCAGACGACTCATAACTACATAAAAACACTGGATTCCCGTCCCCGATTAAGACATTCGAGGACAAGCTTTCACGGGAATGACGAATGGGCGTGCTTTCGGGCTTGTTACGAACTTGTCAAGTATGAAAAACCTCAAAATGACTATAGCCTCGTTCTGATATTTTCTTGCTTCGTCGGTGCCTGAATCAGGCGGGTATGGTTTAGCTCAATTAAAGGCGTAAAAGGTCTGATCCTGATTGAGTAATCTCGCCCCCCTTTTTTGAATCAGGGCCATATTTTCCAGCCGGACCCCTCCCCAACCGGGCAAATAAATGCCGGGCTCAAGCGTAACCACCATTCCAGGCAGCAGGGGGACGGCCTTAATCGGGCTGAGGCTCGGCAATTCGTGGGTAGCCAGTCCGACTCCATGGCCCAGAGAATGTTTGAAATATTTCCCATACCCTCCCTTTTCAATAACTGAACGGGCCAGGGCGTCGGCCTCGGCAGTGCTCAGTCCGGCCCGTATTCCTTTTTCGGCCTGGAGTTGGGCCTGACGGACCAAAGAATAGACTTCCTTAAAACGGTCCGTGGGCTGTCCCAGAAAAACGGTCCGTGAAAGGTCCGAACAATATCCCTTCCATTTACTGCCGAAGTCGAATAAAATCGGTTCTCCCTTTCGGATCTCCCGTTCGGAAGGCTCGGCATGAGGCAACGCGGCGTTGGGCCCGGCAGCCACGATCGGTTCAAAGGCCAGGTCGTCCCCGCCTTTCAGGTGGATCCATTGTTTAACCTGCCAGGCGATTTCTTTTTCGGTTTTTCCAGGCCTGAGAATTTTCAGGACCGCCTGAAAGGCCTCTTCGGTTATCCTTAAGGCTCGGCTTATGGCCTCTATTTCCTGGCGGTCTTTCTGTGCCCTCAGTTCCTCCACCACCTGGTAAGTGGGCCGGAAGGAAATCAAATTCCCTTTAGAGCGCATCAATTTCTTTAACCTCTGGTAGGTGTGGAAACTCAGGGATTGACCTTCAAAGGCCAGGCTTCCGACGGTTTCGAGTTGCCCCTGGATCTCCGGCCAGGAGGTTTCAAGGCCTTTTTGATAAATAAAGGGATAAAACCCTTTAGCTTGGGTCTGGGCCTCCCCTTCAAAACGCGGATCGGTCCCCAAGATGGCCAATCCATTACCGATAATCAGAAACCCGGAAGATTCATTGAGCTGAGGGTCGGCCGGCTTAAAGCCGCTCAGATACCGCCGGTTTTCGGGTTGAGAGATGAAGATCCCCGAAAGAGATCTACCGTTCAACCGTTCAAGCAGCCGTTGGACCCGGTTCGTATAAGGGGCTTTAATGATAGGGTTTTTTATCTTTGAAGGTTTCATGGTTGCTTTAAAAGCTTGACATCCTTATAATAATAATTATTATAAAAATAAACCTTGTTGGGTAAAAGGGTAGATGAACGGCTATCAATATTTTACTCCAGGAGAAATTTCTTTACTCGATAAAGCCCTGGAGATATCAGAAGACGTTACTTGTAATCATTACCATATTTCCACCGGTAATTGGAAAAAATATGGTTTTGAGGTTTCGAATTTGGTCCAATTGCAAGAGGAGGAAATTACCCCTTACGGATTGGCCCAGATAGCCCGTTATGTCCATCCTTTTCCTTTTCGTATCCCGACCTATTATCCGAGGGATTATTACCGGATCTGTCTTCAGGATCACAATATCCTCCGGGTCGTAGACCGGAAGGACGGTATCGAGTTGTTCCCTCTGATGGTCTATGTGTTGACCCACGAACTGGTCCATGTCATTCGTTTCAGGAAATTCATGCAACGCTTTGATGTAGCTCAGGAAGAAAAGGCGGTTGAAGAGGGCAAGGTTCACCAGGCGACCTATCAGATCCTGAAACCCTTGAAGGGAATAAAATTAAATCCTATTTTTGATTCCTATCTGGGCCATCGTTGCCAGACTGAATTATATTAGAAGTACAGGAGGTTTAAACCATGCCGATTTATGAGTATGAATGCCAACAATGCAACCAGGTTACCGAAGCCATGCAGAAATTCTCGGATGCCCCTTTAACCAAATGCCCCCGATGCTCCGGAAGTTTACGGAAAATGATTTCCCAAAGCAGTTTTCATCTGAAAGGCAGCGGCTGGTATGTAACGGATTACGCCCGCAAGGGGGATTCGGCACCATCAGGGGGAAAAGACAAACCTGCCGAGACCAGCCCCAAGACCCCGGAAAAAAGTACCGAAACCAGTAGCAGTTCCCCCGCCGGCGGGACCTCGGAAACAAAATAATAAAAAAGTGGCGAGTGACGAGTGACGTCTTCCAATAAAACCATATCGATACGTTTTAACTCGTCTCTCGTCCTTCATCCTTTGCTTTTTATCATTCGTCCCCGTCCCTCCCATGTCCACTGACCCTCAAATTTCCCATTACATCTGTATCCACGGCCATTTTTACCAGCCTCCCAGGGAGAATCCCTGGCTGGAGGCTATTGAAAAAGAGGAAAGTGCTTCCCCCTACCATGACTGGAACGAACGCATTACTGACGAATGCTATGCCCCCAACGCCCGATCCCGGATCCAGGACAAAAAGGGCAAAATTACCCGGATCAGCAATAATTACGAAAAGATCAGTTTTAACTTCGGTCCAACCCTCTTGTCCTGGATGGAAGAAAAGGCCCCTATCACCCTGAAAGGGATCCAGCAAGCCGACCGCCTTGCTCAAAAGCGCTATGAGGGTCATGGTAATGCCCTGGCCCAGGCCTATAATCACCTGATCCTGCCCCTGGCTAAGGAAAGGGATAAACTGACCCAGATCCGTTGGGGGAAGGCCGACTTTTATAAACGTTTCGGCCGGTCCCCTGAGGGGATGTGGCTGCCCGAGACAGCCGTCGACCTGAGAACCCTCAAGGCCCTTTCAAGGGAAGGGATCCAATTTACCATCCTGGCCCCCCATCAGGCCAAGCGTTTTCGCCCTCTGGGTCAGAAACCATGGATTGAGGCTCAAGGGAACATCAATCCCCGGCAGCCCTATTGGTGCCATCTCCCAGGGGGACAAAAGATAGCCCTTTTTTTCTATGACGGGGGCCTTTCACACGGAATCGCTTTTCAAGATTTCCTACAGAACGGTGAAGTCCTTTTTCAGCGACTGCTGAACGGCTTTGATCTCCAGGACCCCGGTCCCCAGTTGGTCCAGGTAGCAACGGACGGGGAATCCTATGGTCATCATCGTCTTTTCGGAGATATGGCCATGGCCTATACCCTCCATTTACTGGAAAAGGATCCAACCGTTCAGGTAACCAATTATGGTTGGTTTCTGGCCCACTACCCTCCCCAATTCGAAGTGGAAATCAATGAAAACACTTCCTGGAGTTGTGCCCATGGTGTCGAACGGTGGCGGGCCGATTGCGGCTGCCGTCTGGGCGGGCCGGATCAACAACAAGCCTGGCGGGCCCCTCTTCGGGAAGGCCTGGACCGCTTGAAAAACGATCTGGACCTTCTATTTGAAAGTCGAGGGGCCTCCTTTTTGAAAGACCCCTGGCAGGCCAGGGATGCCTATATCGAGGTCCTTTTGGACCGTTCTCCGGAAACTCTGGATCGTTTTTTTGTCGATCAAGGCAAGAAAAAATCCCTTTCCCCTGGAGACCGGGTTCAAGCCCTGAAGCTTCTGGAAATGCAGCGCCACGGACTTCTGATGTTTACCAGTTGCGGCTGGTTTTTTGATGAGATCAGCGGCTTGGAAACCACCCAGATCCTGAAATATGCCGGCCGATCCATTCAACTGGCTAAAGATTTCGGAAGAGATTTAGAACCCCCTTTATTGGCCACCCTGAAAAAGGCCCCCAGTAATTTGAAGGAATTCGGGAACGGTGAAAAAGTCTGGGAAATAAAGGTCAGACCTTCGGTGATCGACCTGTCTCAAGTCCTGGCCCACTATGCCATCGGATCCATTTATCAACGGGAACAAAAGGATCGGGTCTATTGTTATCGATTGGGCCATCAGGATCAGATGAGCCTCCCCCAGAACGGGTCCCACCTGGCGATTGGCCATGTTAAGGTTTCTTCAACCATCACCTTGGAAGAAAAAGAGGTCATTTTTTCGGTCCTCCATTTTGGGGGGGTGGATTTTCAATGTCTTTTAAAACCCTTTGAAACCGACCAGGGATATGAGGCCCTGAAAAAAGAGATCCTTACCCTTTATAAGAAGACTTCTCTGGGTGACGTCTACGACCGGCTTAAGGGGATCTTCGACCCAGGCCGATTCTATTTAAAGGACCTTTTTTCAGAAGAAAGGCAAAAACTGATTAACCTCCTCCTCCGGGAACGCATGGAAAATCATATCCTTTTATTGGAAGAATGGGTCAAGGAAGATACCGGGACCCTGATTAAATTAGTGGATATGGGGGTGAGTCTCCCTAAACCCATTGAGGTGGCCTTGACCTTGATTTTGGACCGGACCTTACAAAAAGGGATCGATGAAGCCTTTGCCGGTTCAAAACGACTGGAAGGATTACAGGAATTTTTCCATCGCTCCCAAGAGCTGGGGTATCCCCTGACCAAAGAACTGATACAGCAACGGATCCAAAGAAGGATCGAAAAGGCCATAAAACAATTAAGGGAATATCCAGAGCCGGATCGACTTTTTACGGCTATCCAAAAGGTGATTCAGACCTGTCATCGCTTTGAACTCCCTCTCAATCTTTGGAAGATTCAAAACAGTTTTTTAGATGCCTGTAATGACCTTCCCCGGAACCGTCCTGAGTATCGGGAACGGTATAAGGCCTTTGCCCGGGAAATCGATATCCCCTCAGAAGTCATCGGTTGGGGGGCGGAATGAAAAAACAGCTCGATTCCCTGGCTAAAGGAGAATACTCCGAGCCCCACCGGATCTTGGGGGGGCATCCCTATCATCAGGGGAAAAAGGCGGGGGTGATCATCCGGGCCTTCCACCCCGATGCCCTGGAAGCCACCCTTTTCTTTGAAAACCAATCGGTGGTCATGGCCCGAATTCATCCAGGAGGGATCTTCGAAGCCGACTTGGATGATATCCCCTGGCCCTTTCCCTATCATTTCCGTTTCTCCTTTCAAGATGGCCGTTTTTGGGAAACCGAAGACCCTTACCGTTTTCTTCCCACCTTGGGAGACATGGACCTCCACCTTTTTAACGAAGGCAATCACTTGAAACTCTATGAAATCCTGGGTGCCCATTTGCGGACCATGGACGGAGTCTCCGGAGTTTCCTTTGCCGTCTGGGCCCCCAATGCCCTGAGGGTAAGCCTCCTGGGAGAGTTCAACCAATGGGATGGCCGCCTATTCCCCATGCGAGTCATGGGCAGTTCCGGGATTTGGGAACTCTTTGTGCCGGGGCTCAGGCCCGGACTTCTCTACAAATTCGAGATCAAGACCCGGGAAGGCCACCTCCGAATTAAGACCGATCCCCTGGCCTTTTCCATGGAGATTCCTCCGGCCATGTGTGCCCGGATCTGGGACCTTTCAGTTTACCAATGGGGGGATGACCTGTGGATGGAGAAGCGGGCCGGCGTCAATCTCCGCACCTCACCGCTGGCCATCTATGAATGCCATTTGGGTTCGTTTCGCCAGGTCCTGGAAGAAAAAAATCGACCTTTGACCTACCGGGAGGTTGCCCCTTATTTGATAGAGGAGATGAAGCAATATGGGTTTACCCATCTGGAACTATTGCCCATAGCCGAACACCCCTTTAACGGCTCCTGGGGTTATCAGGTCACCGGCTATTTTGCCCCGACCAGCCGCTATGGGACCCCGGATGATTTTCGATACTTAGTGGATGCCTGTCATCAGGCCGGCCTGGGGGTCATCCTGGACTGGGTGCCGGCCCATTTTCCCAAGGACGATTACGGCCTGCGCTGGTTTGACGGCACGGCCCTTTACGAACACGCCGATCCCCGAAAAGGGGAACATCAGGACTGGGGCACCCTGATTTTTAATTTCGGAAGGAATGAGGTCCGGAATTTTCTCCTGGCCAACGCCCTTTTCTGGCTGGACCAATATCATATAGATGGTTTGAGGGTGGATGCCGTGGCCTCCATGATTTACCTCGACTACAGCCGCAAAGAAGGAGAATGGGTCCCCAATCAATTTGGAGGCCGGGAGAATTTGGAGGCCATCTCTTTTATAAAAACCTTAAATGAAAAGGTTTACGGTCTCTTCCCCGGCTGCTTCACCATGGCCGAGGAGTCCACGGACTGGGGCGGGGTAACCGCACCGGTCTATCTGGGCGGCCTGGGTTTCGGCTTTAAATGGAATATGGGCTGGATGCACGACACCTTGCTCTATTTTTCCAAAGATTCGGTCCACCGCAGCTTTCATCATAACCAGTTGACCTTTTCCATGCTCTATGCCTATTCGGAAAATTTTATCCTGCCTCTTTCCCATGATGAAGTGGTGCATGGGAAGGGCTCTTTATTTTCCAAGATGCCTGGTGATACCTGGCAAAAATTTGCCAACATGAGGACCCTGCTGGGTTATATGTACACCCATCCCGGGAAAAAACTGTTATTCATGGGAACCGAGCTGGCCATGGAACGGGAATGGGATCATGATCAAAGCCTGGATTGGCATCTGGAACAAGATCCCCTGAGACAAGGATTAAAAAGGTTCATGGCCGATCTGGGGAAGCTTTACATTGAGGAACCGGCCCTCTGGGAAAAAGATCACCAACCCGAAGGATTTCGCTGGATCGATTGCCAGGACTGGCAGCAATCCGTGGTTTCCTATATCCGGAGATCCAGGGAAAGCTGGGTGGTGGTCGTCGTCAACCTGACGCCGGTCCCCCGTTTCGGATACCGCATCGGGGTTCCTTTCGCCCCCTATTACCGGGAAACAATAAACAGTGATTCCGAGTGGTACGGTGGGAGCAATCTGGGCAATGGCGGACTGATTTATACCGAGCCCCGGCCATTCCATTCGTATTCCCAATCCCTCTTGCTAACCCTGCCCCCTCTATCCTGCCTTATCCTGCGGCCGGGAAAAGACTAATAAAAACTATTTGAAATTAGGTTTCTTGGATTCGGTCCTCCGAAATTTTAAGGGGAGGCATTTTAAATAAAGATCCAGTATCCAGTATCGCTTAAGGCAAGAGCCAATTTCCCTTGACAGGTCCAGCGAAATATAGTTAATTAAATTTTTGATTAAATTTAAGGAGAAGAATACATTGTTATGGGACATTTTAAAATCAACGAAAAGGACCCTCTTTTTATCCTCAAAGACCAGTTGAACTACGGAAGCCTCTGCCGGCTTGAACGTTATAAGGATTTGGATGAGGAGACGCTGGATATGCTGGTCAGCGAAGCCTTGAAATTCGCCCGAGGGGTGGTGGAACCCCTTCAGGAAATCGGCGAACGATGGGGGATCCGGCTGGAAGAGGGCCAGGTCCGCTGTGCCCCTGAGTTCCGGGAAGCCTTCCGCCTTTATGGAGAAAACGGCTGGACTGCGGCCGTCCGAAGCCCCCGGTACGGCGGTCAGGGATTTCCCCATATGATGCGGATTATCGTCAATGATGTTATGTACGGAGCCGCCCAGTCTTTTAACATGGCCCCCAGTCTGGCCCATGGGGCCGGTCATTTGATCGAGAGTTTTGCCGATGAAGAACTCAAGGAACGTTATGTCCCCCCTATGTATGGCGGCCGGTGGGGCGGTACCATGTGCCTGACCGAGCCCAATGCCGGCTCCAATCTGGCGGCCCTCCGAACCGTAGCTTATCCGGAAGGAGATCATTATAAGATCAAGGGGACCAAAATATTTATCTCCTGGGGGGATCATGATCTGACGGAAAACATCATCCACCTGGTCCTGGCCCGCATCGAAGGGGCCCCCGAAGGGGTTAAAGGGATTTCTCTTTTTGTGGTACCCAAGGTCCGGGTGAATCCGGATGGCTCCCTGGGGGAGCCCAATGATGTCCTGTGCGCCGGGGTGGAAAGGAAACTGGGCTTGCACGCCTCGCCCACCTGTGTACTCAATTTCGGTGATAACGATCAATGCATCGGTTATTTGTGCGGCCAGGCCAACCAGGGATTGGCCCATATGTTCCAGATGATGAATCAGGCCCGGATCAATACCGGCGTCAGCGGCATGGCCCTGGCCAGCACGGCTTATCAGAATGCCCTGGCCTATGCCCGGAACCGTATTCAAGGCACGGATTTAACCGGCCGTAAAACCGGCTATGTGCCGATCATCGACCACCCGGATGTGCGGCGTATGCTCCTGTGGATGAAGGCCATGGTCGATGGGATGCGGTCTTTGATATACACCGGGGCCTTTTGGTCGGATCTGGCCCTGGAGCTGCCGGAGGGAGAGGAAAAGGGGCACTACAATGCCCTGCTCGATTTCATCACTCCCATTATAAAGGCCTATTGCTCGGACATGGGATTCCGGGTCTGTGAAACGGCCATTCAGTGTCTGGGTGGATACGGTTTTTGCAAGGAATACCCCCTGGAACAGTATTTAAGGGATGCCAAGATCATGTCCTTGTATGAAGGCACCAACGGCATCCAGGCCATGGACCTGATGGGGCGCAAGATGCGGATCAGCCAGGGCGCTCCCTTTAAGGCTTTTATAGGGGAATTGACCGATTTTTGCCGAAAAAACCAGGAACATCCGGTTTTGGGGCAGGCCATCCGGGACCTTTCCAGGGTGGTTAAACGATTAGGGGAAGTAGCCGAAGAACTCTCCCGCATGTCCCAATCCGATCCGCTCCATTGGGCCTCGACGACCTATCCGGCCCTTCTTTGTTTCGGTGAAGTCACGGTCGCCTGGCGGTTGTTGGATCTGGCCCTTAAGGCCCGGAGTTACTTGGAAATGGATCCCGGGAATAACTACTATCTTGGAAAGGTGATGCAGGCCACCTATTGGACCGGGGTTACCTTGCCGGAAACTTTGGTGCGTTTGGAGACCTGTTTACGCGAAGGCCGGGAGGTGGTGGAGATTCCCGGGGAGGCCTTTTAGGCGCTTCCATATCTGCCAATTTATCTCGCAGAATTTTATAAACTGGTTAGTTTTGTTACAGATATCCCCTGGCCCAACCCCATAAAAGCCCCAGATATTCATAAAAGGCCCGCTCCGTTTTCATGAGGCTATTGGCCTGGGGTAAAAAGTCGGTAATCGTCAGGGGGTCCCAGACAGCCTGGAAATCCGTCGGGGCGGCGATGGGATGGGCCCCCTCTTTTCTAAACAGGGCCATAGACCTCGTCATATGGCCGGCCGAGGTAACCAGATAAAAGGGATCCGGCCCGAGTTGCTTTTTAAGGATTCGGGCTTCATCCAGGGTATCCCAGGAGGATTCCTCCAGGACCAGCCGGGAAGAAGGCAGGCCGAATTGAAGGGCGACTTCCCTCATAATCTGAGCCACGGGGGTTTTTCCGCGACTATTTCCACCGGAGACGATGAGCTTGGCCGTGGGCAGGTGACGACAAAGCCGCAGGCCTTCCAATAGTCGTTTTAAAGAGGGATCGTCTAAACGGTCTTCCGGGGTCAATGAGGCCTTTTCCCTGGAGCCGCCGCCTAAAACCACCACCCATTTAATTTCCCGGATCATCGAGGCTTCTTGTACAGGAGTATAGGGTCTTTCTAAAGGCCAGAGCAATAAATCGGCAAAAGGGTCAAAAGAGAAGAAATACAAAAGGATGACACCGGCCCAGAGAAACCTTTTCCCCTTTTTGGGCCACAAGAGGCCGATAACCAAAAGTTCGATGATCAGCGACAGGGGGAAAAACAGGCGGGAAACCACTTTTTTTAAGATGAACATGGTTTTTTTATAATCCCAGGTCCTTCTCCAATTTCAAAACCAGCTCTTCCAACTCTTTTTGTTCTTCCGGGTCCAATTTCCCCTCGGCCAGCCTTTTCTTTAAAGCCAACAATTGTTGTGTCTCTCTATATTCGGCACAGGAAACAACCATGATCGGATCCATTCCTAATCTGTGGGTTTCGTTATCACTCCACCCACCCTACATTTTACTACAGCGAATTTTTTTAGGGACTTTTGTTTTCTCATTTTTTTGAAAAACCTGGATTCCCGATAAAGACATTCGGGAATGACGGAAAAAGTGTCGCAGTAGTATTATGACAGGTCCTCTTTATTTAAAACCCCCTTGTCCAAAAAGAGCCTTTTGTGGGCGGTTTGGGCGGCCCGGGGGTCGTGGGTAACCATGATAATGGTCTTTCCAAAATCATGATTAAGGCCTTCCATGAGGTTCAGGATTTCTTTGGCCGAATTTTTATCGAGATCTCCGGTCGGTTCATCGGCCACAATAATCGTCGGGTCGGTAATAACCGCCCGGGCTATAGCCACCCGCTGCTGCTGGCCCCCGGAGAGTTCTTTGGGATAGTGATCCATTCGGTCCGAAAGGCCGACCACCCGAAGGGCGGTTTCTACGTGGTTGCGGCGTTCCTGTCGGGACAGAGGGACCAAAAGTAAAGGCAGTTCCACATTTTCATAGGCCGTCAGGACCGGCAGCAGGTTATAGAACTGAAAGATAAAGCCGATGTGCCGGGAGCGCCAGCGGGCCAGCTCCATTTCGCTCAAGGCCGTAATATCGGTCCCGGCGATACGGATCATCCCTTGGTCAGCTTGATCAATCCCGGCGATCAGATTCAGCAGGGTGGTTTTCCCTGATCCGGATGGGCCCATGAGGGCCATAAATTCCCCTTCCGGGATGCTCAGGGTAATATCCTGCAGTACCGATATTTGCTGACTGCCCCGATAGTAAGACTTGAAGAGGTTTTGTATTTCAACCAGGGGAGGGGAATCGGTGGGCGGTTCGGTCATGTTTTGGTTACCCGACTATCCTAAACAAATCATGTATAAATCCTGGAGATCCTGTTAATCCTGTCTAAAAATAAATAGCAACATCAATAACCATCCTACTTCCGGCCCCCCTGGCTCCCGAAATCACAATAGGGCAGCAGGAAACAGACCGGGCATTTAGGCGCCCGGGCCGTGCAAAGACTGCGGCCATGATCGATCAGTTGATGGGAAAAAATAATCCATTTTTCTTTGGGGATCAAGGGCATCAAGGCAAATTCGATTTTGACCGGGTCTTTTTCTTTGGTCAATCCCAGACGCTGGGAGACCCGGCTGACATGGGTATCGACTACGATACCCGGGATGCCGAAGGCATTACCCAGGACCACATTGGCGGTTTTACGACCGACCCCCGGCAAGGCCACCAGCTCTTCCATAGTCCTGGGGACCTCCCCCTGATGTCTTTTGATCAACTCCCGACAGCATTCCCGGATATTTTTGGCCTTGTTATGAAAGAATCCGGTGGGCCGGATATCCTCTTCAAGCTCGTTGAGGGGCGCCTCAGCATAGTCCTTTGGTGACTTATATTTCTTAAACAAGGATTTGGTGACCTCGTTAACCCGTTTGTCCGTACACTGGGCCGACAGGATGGTAGCCACTAAGATCTCCATGGGCGTTCTAAAATGGAGGGCCGTGTGGGACTGGGGATAAGCCTTATCCAATCCCTTAAGGATCGAAGAGACTTTTTCTTTGAAGGTCATTAGAGCCTCCTCTAAAGAATAATGATCCTCTTGATGGCCCGGACGACCTCTTCCGGTTCATCAATCACCTGAATGATATCCATATCCTCCGGAGAGATCAGGCATTCCGGGCAGACTACCTTACGCATCCAGTCCAATAACCCCTTCCAGTAATTCCGGTTCACTAAAATAACCGGAAAGGGTTTGATGCGACGGGTTTGAATCAGGGTAATGGCCTCGGAAAATTCGTCGAGGGTCCCGAACCCGCCGGGAAGTATGACATAGGCTACGGCATATTTGACAAACATGACCTTGCGGATAAAAAAATAACGGAAATCCAGACGGATATTGGCAAAAGGGTTGGGCTTTTGTTCATAAGGCAGTTGGATATTCAGGCCGATCGACTTGCCCCCGGCCTCGGCCGCCCCCTTGTTGGCCGCTTCCATAACCCCCGGACCGCCGCCGGAGATGACATTAAATCCACTTTTGACCAAGAGACGGGCGATTTCCACCGCCTGGTCATAGGCCGGATTTCCCGGTTTCACCCGGGCCGAACCGAACATGGAGACCGCCGGATGAATTTGGGACAGGGTTTCAAAACCGTCCACAAACTCGGCCAAAATGCGGAACATCCGCCAGGAGTCTTTAATCGTCAAATCATCAATGACATATTGATGTTCGTGATGCTCGGATTTGAATTCCATATTCATATTCTTACGCCTCGATTTAAAAAAGATCCAACTTTTTCATTGAATTCCCAATCATCTGCTTATATGATTTAGCCCGGACTGTCAAGCTACAAGAAAGGATTTTACCCATGCGTGTAACCTGCTTAGGTGCTACCCGGACCGTAACCGGTTCCTGCTTTCTCCTGGAAAATGCCCACATCCGATTCCTGGTGGATTGCGGAATGTTTCAAGGGGGGAAAGAGATCGAAAAAAGGAACCGTTCTATTACCAAGTACAGGCCCCAGGGGATAAAATATATCCTCCTGACCCATGCCCACATGGATCACTCCGGACTGATTCCGAAGGCCGTCAAGGAGGGATTTAAGGGCAAGATCCTCTGCACCAAGGCCACCTTCGAACTCTGCCGGATCATGCTGCGGGACAGCGCCCATATTCAGGAAATGGAAGCCGAATGGCAGAACCGAAAGAATATCCGGTCTGGCCAGAAACCGGTGGAACCCTTGTATAATATGGAAGAGGCGGAACGCAGTCTGGCCTTTTTTCATCCCATTGATCCGGGGGAGTGTTTTCCGCTCAGCTCGGAAATCGAAATCTGTTTTCACCGGGCCGGTCATATCCTGGGGGCCTCTTTCCTGGAGATCCGTTTTCAGGAAGGCCGCCAGAAGGGCAGGGTGATCTTTTCCGGGGATATCGGGCGACAGGAGGCCATGATCGTCCCTGATCCGGATATTGTGGAAGAGGCCGATTTTTTATTTGTGGAATCCACTTACGGCAATCGACCCCACAAGTCTTTGGAAGAAAGCAAGTCCGAACTCCTGGCCGCCATCCAGAAGGGGATCAGGTCCGGGGAAAAGATTATCATCCCGGCCTTTGCGATTGAGCGGACCCAGGAGATCCTCTATGTGCTCCATGAATTTCGAAGACAGGGACAGATGCCCTCTATCCCGGTCTTTGTGGACAGCCCCCTGGCCATATCGGCTACCGAAATTTACAAAAAAAATCCGGAATATTTTGATGAGGAAATGACCCAACTGATTGCCCAGGGAGAAAATCCCCTCGAATTGCCGGAGTTGAAATATACCCGGACGGCCGAAGAATCCATGGCCATCAACCGGCAGCCCGGAACGGCTATTATCATCGCGGCCAGCGGCATGTGTAATGCCGGGAGGATTAAACATCATCTGAAACATAATTTATGGCGGTCCGGGGCCCAGATCGTCATCACCGGCTTCCAGGCCGAAGGAACCTTGGGTCGGGCCATTGTGGATGGAGCCAAAAAGGTTCGTATCTTCCAGGAAGATGTGGCCGTCCGGGCCGAGATACACACCATCAACGGCTTTTCGGCCCATGCCGATCAAAAGGAGTTAATGGACTGGATCGGTCATTTCAAAAATCCGAATCTGATGGTCTTTATTATCCATGGTGAGGAATCGACCAGCCTGGCCCTGGCCCAGAACATTGAGAAGACTTTTCCTTTTCAAGTGCAGGTCCCCCACTGGCTGGAAACCATCACCCTCCTCCCACCCAAGGAGAAGGCCTTGGAATTGACCCCGGAGGCCGAAGAAATCCTGGCCCTGTTGGCCGCAACGGAAGGCGGCTGGCAAGGGCTCAAGGGCTATTTGAAGGAAACGGGCGTCCTGAAAAAAGAAAAAGTCCAGGGGATTAAGACCTTCCTGGAAAAGACCCGGAACGATCTGGAAGAATTGATGAAAGAATAAACGTCCCCGGGCCGGGGCTTGTTCTGAAGCCATTGGCCAAATCAATTCAGAATCAGACGTGGCTGTCATCTCCCCCGATTTCGGTCAGGACCGATATGAGGAAGGAAAATTGCTTTTTCAAATGGCCAGGAGGGTAGACTCAAGGATTGAACCGGTCCCGATTTCATCTGAAAATGACACCCGGCTTCCCCTGACCAATTGGAAAACTTCGCAAACCTTCTGCCAGTTCGGGACGAGGTCTGCCCATGTTAGGCCGTTCAGCCAGGACATGAAATTTTCGGTCAATGGCATCAATGAAGGTATCCGCCCGCGTTTCGCTATCTTCCGCAATGTAGAAAAGAGAGTCAGGTGGCTGTATAATAAAGCTATTGACTTCATTAAAGAATTTTAATAGCATGGGCAAAATAAAAATAACGATTGGCCAAATCCTTTTTGTCTTTAGTCGGGAGGTATTATGCCCCAAATAAAAATCAATTATAAAGATGAGATCCTTAAAGAATTAAGCGACATTTCCGCCGAAAAGGCTAAGCAGGTATTGGAATTTCTTTGCTTTATTAAACATAAAGAAGCATTGGACCGGATAGACCCCACTCAACTCTACTTTTTTACCCCCAAATGGCAAAGGCTGGAAAAAGAAGCTGAAGCAGACCTATGTGCGGGAAGAGTTTCTAAAACCTATTCGGCAAGTGAGATGGATGATTTTTTTTCGGATCTCAAAAAGGCAAAGAAATAAGTCCAATAGATGAAAAAAATAAACCGAGCTAAGACATTTGATGCCCTATTTTTAAAACTTCCAGCGCACATACAGAAAAAGACTGAAAAGGCGATAACGCTATTGATGCAGAATATGTTTCATCCCTCATTGCATTTGAAAAAGATCGGAGGGGTTAAGGACATCTGGGAAGCCAGGGTTGATTATCACTACCGGTTTTCCTTAACCATCAAGAGGGATGTCATAACTCTAAGAGTTATTGGAAATCATGATGAAGTTTTAAAAAACCCTTAGCATTTCTCCATCCCAATCCCGAAGGCGGGGTAAAAGAGAAAGAAGGCCCCCCAGTTTAAAAACACTTTGTTTTATTTAAGGCTTTGTAGCTTTGTAGGGTGGGAGGAGTGAAACGCAACCCACCAGTTTGGATTGTAGGTCAGGGGAATATTGAGGGGTTGCATTCCGCACTACCCACCCTATGGGAACTGGGCAATTAAAGTGAATCGAAATCCCAATCCATCCCCAACCAAATATTTGTGCAAAGGTCACATGTTTTTGTGCAATTGTTCATTCTTTCTTCCGGCTTCGTTGCATATAACTACATAAAATAATAAGATAATTTTTTTTATTTCGCGTGGCATTATTTTTGCATTAATGAAATAGATTTTTCATTTTCACGATGGTTCATTTTTACCAAATAAAAAAAGGCACAGAAAACAAGGAAATGGGTGATAAAAATATCATAACAAAACAACATGAAACATTTGAAAGTATTCGACATTTTGATGAGGACGGAAACGAATACTGGCTTGCCAGACAACTTGGCAAAATCCTTGAATATTCTGAATATAGACATTTTCTCCCTGTTATCCAAAAGGCCAAAGAAGCTTGCGCGAATAGTGATCATTCGGTAGAGAACCATTTCGAGGATATCCTCGAAATGGTTCAGATTGGTTCCGGGGCGAAACGTTCACTACCGGATATACGTCTTTCACGGTATGCATGTACCTGATCGTCCAGAATGGTGATCCCTCCAAACCGGTTATTGCCAATGGGCAGACCTACTTTGCTAAAGACATCCATGCCCGCAAAGGGCTCAAAAAACCCCATAAAATTCTTGATCATATGGGCAGTACAGAACTTGCTGCCAATCTGTTCCGGGCAACACAGACGGAAGAAAAACTGAGGCGAGAAAAAATAACTGGGAAACAAAAAGCCAATCGCACCCACTTCGATGTAGGGACTAAGGTTCGCCAAACCATCAAAGAATTGGGGGGGGCCATGCCGGAGAATTTACCGACACCTCCTAAAAGTATTAAGGAACTGGAAAAGGAAAGAAAAATGATCGGAAACAAAAAGTCCGAGTAGGGTGGGTGAAGCGAAGCGCAACCCACCATTCAACAAAAGGTTTTTATTCATATACAATTTTGAACTTTTAGGATTAAAAAAGTGTTATATTTGAATGGGTGGGCATTCGTTAAGCACGCTCTGCACGAATGTCCTCTATTAATGTCCCCTATTAAGGAGGTCAAAATGGAGGAAGCAGGAACCTTATTGGATAAATTGGACATATTAATTGAGCGCGGATTCTACAAAGACCGCGATATGTTAATGAAAGATGCTATGCAATCCCTCCTTCGGAGTAAACCCGAACTCCGAAGACAATTGGCTATTGAGTTATATAAGGAGGAGAAAATTTCTTTATCGCGTGCGGCAGAGATCGGGGGAGTAGATATTGAAAGTTTCAAGGAACTATTGAGAGAATCCGGCATAATCAGAATGGTCCCTCATGTTGAAAAGGCCATTGGAGGGGAGGTTGAAAGACTTCTGGAGCTTAGAGAAACCAAATGACCCGGGAAAGAGTTTTTGCAGATTCCGATATCCTGAGTATTTTTGCCAAGGCCGATGCCTTAAATGTATTTGGGGCATTTTTGGGGGAAGGCCGGGTGGTGATGACACCGGCAGTGCGAGATGAAATTTCAATCCCATTACAATATGGATATGTCTTTCCAAAGGCGATCTTTGCCTCTATCCCTATCATTCCTCTTTGACGCTCACCAGAACTGACCCCCCTTTGCTAAGAAGAATTGACCCACCGAAGAAGTGCTCAGGGATTTGCCCCACCCTTGCCCTCTGAAGAGGGTTGTTTTTTCTTTTCATTCTATTAACAATTATCGTATTGGTTTTGAAGGGATAAAAAGGGAAAGCCCGAAGAGGCAACTTCGGGCTTTGATGGAGAGCTCCGCAAACAATCGGAAGCTCAACAAGGTAAGTTATTTATAACATGACTTCTGACTGTTTGCAAGGTCGGAGGTCATTTTTTGTTTTTGGTCGAGGTTTGTTGCCATTGGTGTGGGAAGAGTTTCTGTATCTGTCAACGGTGCTTTAGGGGACAGGCCTATTGTTCTGAGGAGTGCCGTTGTTTAGGGAGAGGGCGAGTTCACCGGGAAGCGCAAAGACGTTATCGGGGGACCCCGAAAGGGAAGAAGGCCCACTGCCAGGCCGAAAACCGCCGTCGACACGGGTTAAGCAAAAAGAATGAAAAAAAGATGGCTGATCGATCTTCAAGAGGGGTAGCCTGGTGTGTTATAGGGCATCTTAGCTATGCCCGCTTTCCGATTGTTCTGGCCCGGGCTTGGTTTGACCGCGACAGGCGGTGTCATTTTTGTGGATGTACGGGGCGGGTAGTCGAGCGATTTCCCCGTCGAGAATGAGAGGGACATGGATTCTGGACATCATCGGGAAGTCAAAGAGGTCGAGATCGCCCAGATTCATCTTCGCTATGCCCACACCCGGATCGAACGGCAGGAGAAGGTCCTGGCTTTGGCCAGTTCTATTGAGCGCTTTGGGCAGGTTTTGCCGGTGATTGTTTTGAGGGAGGGGGACCACTCCTTTGTCTTGCTGGATGGCTATCTGCGGGTAAAGGCCCTATCACGGTGTCTGCGTGACACGGTCCTGGCGGAGATCTGGGAGGGTTCGGAAGAAGAGGCCTTGGTGAAAATCCTGGCTCGGGCCAATAGCCGTAAATGGGACCTGTTGGAAGAGGCGGCCCTTTTGCGGGAGCTTCATGATCACTATCACCTGTCCCAGAACCGGATTGCCTCCCTGGTGGGACGCAAACAGAGTTGGATCTCGGGGCGGCTGGCTCTTTACGGTGCCCTTTCTGAAGACCTTTTGCAGTCGAT
>CAZVHO010000043.1:0-37582 GCA_964627515.1 uncultured Thermodesulfobacteriota bacterium
ATCCGTGTGTCAGGCTATGCCTGACCCGTGCCAAAAAATTCTATTTTCGAACTAACGATATGGATATCAAACCAATAATAAACTACTTTGAAAACCGGAAGGATGTTGCTTTTGCCTTTTTATTCGGCTCTCAAGCCCAGGGAAGGGCGACGAAACTATCGGACGTAGATATCGCCGTATATTTTTATCCCGAACATAGGCACCCCGTAGAGTACGAGGAAGAGGTTTTTTACCAAGGGGAAAATGAGATCTGGTCGGATTTGGAAACCCTTCTAAGAAGAGAAGTCGAACTATTGGTATTGAACCGTGTGGCGGCCAGTGTGGCGGCCAGCGCCGTAAGGGGCATTCCCCTGGTCATCAATGACTGGGGACTTTATCTGGATTTTATGTTGATCATAACAGACGAAGGCGACGATTTCATGGAATATATTATTAATGACTATAAAGAGAGAGCCTTAATTGAAAAAAGAAGTTAAATACAGGCTTATCAAACATATCTCCTGGAGAGAAAAATTCTGGAAGCCGATGAGAAGGATTAGGGAAATAAACGAAAGAATAAATTAAATGTCCTTTACGCATATTCAAGGCCAGGATCGGGCCGTACAAAATTTGAAACAATCCCTGCAAAGGGACAAGCTCCATCATGCCTATCTTTTCAGCGGACCTGAAGGGATAGGGAAAAAAAAGACCGCCCTGGAGCTGGCCAAGGCCTTGAACTGCGACCGGCCCGGGCCGGAGGGGGGATGTGATCAATGCCCCTCCTGTCAAAAAATTCAGAAGGGGATTCATCCGGACTTCATTCATTTAAAACCCGAAGGGGTCAATATCCGGATCGAGCAGATCCGCAATCTGGGCCAGCAGTTGGCCTACGGCCCGGCCCTGGGACGCTTTCGCCTCTGCCTTTTGGACATGGCCTCGGACCTGAATGAGCCGGCGGCCAATGCCTTTTTAAAAACCCTTGAAGAACCGCCACCGGGGACCCTCTTTGTCCTCTTGGTCAGAGATCCCGGGGAACTTTTGCCCACCCTGGTTTCCCGCTGTATGGCCATCGGCTTCAACCCCCTTTCCCTGTCCCTGATCACTGAAAAATTAATGGAAGAAAAGGGGCTGTCTAAGGAAGAGGCCCAGGCCTTGAGTCTGGTGTCGGGAGGGAGCCTGGGCCGGGCCTTTGAATTTCTGAAAACCAATTTCTGGAAGAAGCAGGAGGCCTGGATCAATCAGTTGGAAGGTTTCCCCCAGGCCGGTCCAGCCCAGTTGTTCGCTTGGGCCAAAAGCTGGCTGGGTTCCCGGGAAGAGAGCCAGGAGAATCTGGAGATCGGCCAATGGTGCTTACGGGACCTGATCTGGGTCCAGGCCGGCCTGGAAGAAAAAGTGTCCCTCCTGCCCCATCTGAAAGAGCGGGTCAGGACCCTGGCCTTCAGCCTGCCCCATAGCGTCTGGCTGAAACGGCTAACCCTGCTCAGCCAGGCCGCGGTCTATAACGCCCAAAACGTCAACGCCCAGTTGAACTGGGAAGTCCTTTTTCTGAAAATGGCCAGGGTTACTTGTTGATTTTTTCGTGGAAAAAGTAATTTGTTGACCATAGTCGTTGACCATGGTAAGATGAAATTAATCTAAAAATGAATTAAGGTTCTTTTTATGGAAGAAATAGTTCCCATCTCAACGTTTAAAGCGACTTGCTTGGCCTTATTGGATAAAGTCAAGAAAACCGGAAAACCTATCCTGGTTACCCGCAAAGGGGAACCCATTGCCCAGGTGATTCCTCCTCCCCCTCCTGAAAAATCCGCTGACTGGCTGGGATCGTTTAAAACCTCCGGAAAAATTGTTGGAGATATTATTTCTCCGGCTTCTGAAGAAGGGGACTGGGAAGTCCTCCGATCATGAATCTTTTATTAGACACCCATATTTGGATATGGAGTCTTTTAGAACCTGAACATCTCAAACCAAAAGTGGCCCAGGCACTTAAAGACCCCTCTAATCATCTTTGGCTTTCTCCCATCAGCACTTGGGAGCTATTAATCCTGGTCGAAAAGGGCCGCGTCCTCTTGGAGGACGAACCGATCCGATGGATTGAGCAGGTTTTCAAAAAAGTCCCCTTTAGAGAAGCTCAGGTTAACCACCGGGTTGCCATGGAGAGCCGCCTGATTGATCTTCCCCATCAAGATCCTGCAGATAGATTTTTAGCGGCCACCGCCTTGGTCTATAACCTGGTTTTAGTCACTGCCGATGACCGCTTGATTCATTGTAAAAATATTTCCATATTAAAAAATAAATAAGAAAAAAAACTATGATAAATAAATTTTTTTTTCTCATGCCCGCCTTGGCCTTCTTGATTACTCTCTCCGCCTGCGGGAAAAGCCCGGAGGAAAAGTCGGCCGAAAAAACAGCGGAAAAAATTATTGAACAATCGTCCGGCGGCCAGGTCAAAGTCGATCTTTCAAAGGAGCAAATTAAAATCAAAGACCTGCACGGCGAGGTTATGGTCTCGGCCAAAGGCATTGCCCAAATACCGGCCGATTTTCCCAAGGATGTCTATGTCCTTCACAACGCCAAGGTCCTGATCGCCCAGAGCGTGGAGGGCGGATTCCACCTGCTCCTGCAATCGTCCGAGGACCCGGAGCCCCTGATCAATATCTACAAAGGGAAGATGAAATCTGATGGCTGGAAGGAAACTAACGCCATCTCCATGGGAGCCACCGGCATCTTCAACTATGAAAAAGATAACCGAAGTGCTATGGTCACCATCAGTCAATCGGAAAAGGGCAAAACGGGTATTCAGCTCCAGATCCACAAGAAATGACGCTACACAAATTGCTAAACATTTGCAATGACGCACCGTAATAAAATTTACAGAATCAATTTTGATGGTCCCGTAAAGACTCGTCATTCCCGTCCCGATTAAGACATTCGGGGACAAGCTTCCACGGGAATGACGAAAAGGACCTCTTTTTTTAACTTTATTAATAAAAGGAGAAACCGGATGAAGCTGCCAGATTATGTTACGGTGGAAGAGGTAAAAAGGGTCTGTACGGCCCTGGGTATTCGGGATTGGACCCATTTGAAGAAACCCGAGGTCAAACCGGAAGAAGCCCAGATCATTTTAAACGAAGTCAAACCCAGGGGAATGAAAATTCCTCTCGAAGAATTCCGGGCCGGCCTGGAGGTGGAACTCGAGCATGGGACCCGCTATAAAGAGGCCAATGTCACCAACAACCACCCCCTGTTGACCGGGAAAATAGTCGTGGCCCATTTAAAGGAATCGATGGATTACTATGAACGCCTGGAGGTGGCGGAAATAGAAGGTGATCTGCTTAAGGCCTTTGCAGCCCAGAACCTGGCCAAGGCCGAAGCCAAGTATAAAAAGCTGGTCGAGGCCAGGCTGGCCCTGGTTAAAGCCGAGGCGGAAGCCTTGAGCTGATAAACATTCCACCAAAGATGCTTGACGGATCAGTAAAAAGTCGTCATTCCAGGATCTCCTTCCGCGGATAAAATACGGCGGGAATCCAGGCTATTCGTAAAGAAGTAGAACACTGGATTCCCGTTTCCACGGGAATGACGAAGCATGAAGGTCACGTAAACTGTCCAAAGAACACATTTGCTTAATCCTCGACCAAACGAACATCCTCATGTCTCAACGAAAAAGAGGCATTCGCAGAATCATAGGTCAAACAGGAATTCTTCTGCCAGTTTTGATCATCTTCCTGGAGAAAGTCCTGGCGGATAAAGCTGCCCCGGCTCTCCTGACGGGCGAGGCTGGCGTTCAGGATGGCTTTGGTTACCAGTACCCCGGAAAGAAGATCTTCTTTGAGCCGTCTTTCTTCGATGGTGTGCGGTATCAGGGTTTGTAATTGGGTCAGAAGCTCTTCGATTTCCGCCAGGCCGTGCTTCATCCCGGCTTCTGTGCGCAGGATACCGGCATGATTCCAGGCAATGGCCCTCATCTTTTGCCGAAGGTCCCTGAGCCGATCCATGGATGGCTTTTCCCCTGGAGTCCATCCCATCGATTCCCTTTGCACTGAGGTCCTGACCAACGGGTTGGTCCGGGCATAGAGGGCCGCACTCCGGCCGGCAATTTTACCCATGACCGCACATTCGGTCAGGGCATTGCCTCCCCGCCGGTTAGCCCCATGGAGCCCGGAGACGATTTCCCCGCAGGCAAATAGACCGGGTAAGGCCGTCCCTCCCTGGGCATCAGTCCGGACACCCCCCATAAAAAAATGGACCGCCGGTGCAACAGCTATGGATCTTCTTTGAACGTCTAAACGGACCTTTTTAAAAAGGGTCTTTCGAAGGTCTTCCCAGGGTTCTTCCGGAATCGCACTACCATCCAGATAAACCGGACCTTTTTGGCCTTCTTCATAAAGTAAGACCGAAAAGGCATCCCGTTTGGTCATAGCGGCCGTGTTGATATTGTCCACCTGCCATCTTTTTAAAAGATCTTCACCGGAGGCATTGATCAACTTTAGTTCTTTCGGGTAAGGGGGATAGACCAGCATCGACGGCAGGCGCGGTTCATTCAACACCAAAGGGTAAAACTGCACGAATTCCATGTCCCACAGGGACAAGCCGGCCTTGGCCGCCAGGGCATATCCCTGGCCCATGGTGCTTTTCTGGTTGTCATTTCGGAGATAAATTCCACCCGCACCTCCGGTGGCCAGAATGGCCGCCGGGGCCATCAGGACCTTTTCTTGACCCTTTTCATCAAATCCCTTGACCCCGCTTATTTTTTCTTCCCGCACCAGTTCGATGACATAAAAATTTTTTAAAATGGTCACCCTTTCCAGGCCGGTTATCTTTTGGGACATCGTCTTTACCATGACCAGGCCGGGGATGGTATCGGGACTTGGGGTGCGCACAAAAAACTGGCCCCTCCGTTCTTCCAGGTCAAGACCCATGGCCTTAAGGGTGGCCATGGTTCCGGGGGCCTCCCGGGCAATCCGTTTTACATAATCAATATTGTTGATCCTCCGACCGACCTCGATCGTATCCGCCGCATAGGCCTCCGGGCTGTAATCGGAAGTAGGTGCGGCAAAGACCCCGTTGGCCATGGCCGAATTGGTCCCCCGGCCCACGGATCCCTTGTCAATCAATAAGACCTTCGTCCCTTCGGCCTGGGCGGCATAGACGGCCATCATTCCGGCCAGACCGCCTCCGATCACAATCACATCCGCTTGCATAGTCAGACCTCTTATATTTTTAGCTCGGATAAACGTATTTGGAATATTTTCTTTTTTTTACCCGGGTTTTCATGATCCTCCCTTAACTTGGCTTATCCTATCCCCAGAGATCCCTGGCCGCCGGTTGAAGCCCTAACTGGAGTAGTTTCTCCCTGGTCGGTTTTCCAGTTTCCCAGTCCCACTCACTGACGGCGTAGAATTCCTTCAACATGAGATCCATATCCGGTTCTATCCCTGCGGTAGCGCCTTCTTTCAATGCCTGGCGGGCGATTCGTGGCAGGTGGTCATCCTTTCGGGTTACACCCAGTAGGTTGTTGATGGCCCGCTTGAGGTTCAGGGAACGCTCTCCGAAGGCAAGTAAATCCATGGTCTTAAAATTTGTCCCGGTAATGGCCGAAAGTATCCGGGCGATCAGGGCAGCCGGCAACGGGGAAAACTCACACAAGGTGAAGCTGTTGTAGAGCTCACAGAAATGTAATATCTTGGCGGTCATGGCTCCCTTTTGTTGCGGGTCATTTTTATTGGAAAAAGTGATGCCCACATCCAATCCGGTTTCATTTCCCGGGGCATCGAGGTTGTAAAAACTGCCTTTCAAATGACAGGCCCCCCGTGGGCCTACGGCATAGGCCAGGGCCGCTCCCTGATAGGCCCGGGGATCGTGCATAGGAAATTCCAGGCCCTTGACCTGGGCTGCTTCCTCGGGATCGACGCCAAGTTCGGCCGCCATGGCCTTGACCCCCCTGGACAAAAGGAGGCCGATGCCTTCCTGACGGATCATCATTTCTAAAAGCCTGAGAATGACGGCCCCATCGCCCCACTGGATCTCCATTCCGGCCTTTTCCCGGGTCAGGATCCCTTTTTCATATAAATGCATGGCAAAGGCGATGGATACGCCGGCTGAGATGGTATCGATGCCATAGACATTGCACAGATGGTTGGCCTTAACCACGGAATCGATGTCGAAGTTCAGGCATAAGGGTCCGAAAGCGGCCACGGTCTCATATTCCGGGCCATCCACCCTTTTGATCTCTTCGCTGAAGTCCTTGATGACCCTTCCGCAGCCGATAGGACAGCCGCTGCAGGCATAATGGGACATATTATAGCGGGACCGAAAGGCCGGACCGTGGAGCTTGGCTGCCGGGAAAACGCTTTTGGTAAAATACTTGGTCGGCACGTCGGCCAAACGCATTCCCAGGTCCATATACATATTCGTGCCGAAGAGGTGATAGCCGTTCTTGTTGGGAAAACTCTGAATGCATTCCCGGGCCTCATTGATGAGGCTTTTAAGCTTTTCCTGGTCGGCCGGTTCTGCCTTTTGGTTTCCTGAAACGACCACTGCCTTGAGGTTTTTGGAGCCCATCAAGGCCCCCAAACCGCACCTCCCGGCCGTGCGGCCTTCGTCGTTCATGATACCGGCAAAGCGGATTAATTTTTCCCCTCCCATTCCGATGCAGGCCGTGGAGGCCTTCTCGTCGACTTCCCTGGCCAGGAGAGTCTGGGTTTCATAGCTGTCCCGGCCCCAGAGGTGAGACCCGTCCCGGATCTCCCCTTTCCCATCCTTCACATAGAGATAGACCGGCCTTTCCGCCCGGCCGCAGATGAGCAGGCCGTCAAAACCACTGCCTTTGAGCCTTGTAGGAAATTGCCCGCCCGTGGTGGCTTCTCCCCAAAGACCGGTCCCCGGGGAGATGCCGCAGATGGCCGCCCGGCTGACCATGGGCACATTAGAGCCGATAAAAGGCCCGGTAGCAAAGACCAGGGGGTTTTCCGCAACCAGGGGGTCCATCCCCGGTTTGACATAATCATAGATGATTTTGGCAGCCAAAGTTGATCCGCCGACATAGTTTTTCAAATCATCATCACTGAGGGCAAAATCTTCGATGCTTTTTTCGGTAAGGTCCACCTTCAGGAATTTTCCAAAATATCCTTTCATCGGTCTACCTCCAGGTCTCTGATTTCATGTCCAATAGATTGCCGTCATACGCCTTTAGGAATATGTCCTTAAGCTGCTCCCTGGTCAGGTCGTACCAGCCGAAGTAGAAGGCCGGGTCGGTGGGGGTTTGGTCCAGGATACGATCCAGCTTCTTTTCAAATTCGTCCTGGGAAACACCGGCCTGATTGAGACTGATGGGCAGGTTTACCTTTATCATCAGGGCGCGAATTTTTTCGATGAGGCGGGCCAGGCTCTTTTCATCGGAAGCACTGTCCCGGCAACCCAGACGGTCGCATATCTCGAGGTACCGGTCGGTGGCCTTGGAATAGACCTGAAGCTCATAAGGGAGAAACAAGATGACCATCACCCCGTGATGAATGTGGAACAGTCCCCCGATGGTGTGGCCCAGGGCATGGGAGATGCCGGAACCGGCATTGCTCAAGGGGATCCCGGCCATCATAGCCGCCTGCTGCATCTTCATCCTGGGCATCAGGTCATTGCCGTCATGAACGGCCTTGGGTAGCCACTCGAAAACCATCTCAATGGCCTTGAGGGCCACGGCCTGATTGAGTTCATCGGCCCTGGGGGCCATGAAGCCGTCTACGGCATGGGCCAAGGCGTCGCCCCCGGTTCCGGCGGTAAGCGTCGGCGGCATGCCCACGGTAAACGTCGGGTCCAGGAGGGCAAAATCGGGAACGAATTCGGGCAAGGCCCCACCCGTACCCAGCTTGACGCCGTCGGGGAAGGAGACGACGGCGATGCCGGTCACCTCCGATCCGGTGCCGCTGGTGGTGGGGACGGCCACCAGCTTGGCCTTGTGCCGCAGATTGAGGGGGATCAAGGGGCTTAAGATTTCGAAGTTGGCCTCCGGATGTTCATAGAGCAGCCAGGCGGCCTTGGCCGTATCCATAGACGACCCGCCGCCCACGGCAAAGATGAGGTCGGGACCGAACTGGCGCATCTTTTCGGCGCAGTCCTTTATAGTATCCACCGGCGCATCCGGTTTGGCCTTGGCCCAGGTTTCGAATTTTATCCCGTGTCTTTTTTCATAGGGGCTCTTGATCTTGCTTGTGAATCGTACGGCATATTCATCGGTGACGATAAAGGCCTTCTTGCTTTTGCACTCCTTAGCCACCAGATCAACCGAATCGGGAAGCAGCCCGGCCTTATCCAGAAAAAGATTGAGTCCGGAAAAGATACGGGGGACAAAAAAGGGTCTTTGAACTTCCTTTAAAAACTCGGCCTGCACCATGGGACCGCCCCAGGTTCTCAGCAAATATTCATGGGACCAGTAGCTCATATTCCCTCCTTTTTCGAAAATACGGTTCAAGGTTCAAGGTTCAGGGTTCAGGGTCCGGGAAAAGTCCATCTTCATGTCTGGGCTTCCGAATGGAAGCCTTCTTTTTAGGTCGGCATAGCCGACCGTATCGTGGCGCCCCGAAGGGTCATGAGCGCTTGATATGAAAAAAAGGTTTACGATATAAGGTGTAAGGTATCCGGTTTTTCCTTAAACCTTAGACCCTGAACCTTGAACCCTTTTCATTCTTCGGGTTTCAGGCCGTGACAAATTTAATGGCCGCCCCGAACCAGGTAAAGGAATGGACCTGGCCGTCAATACCCACCTGGTGATTCTGCAGGGCCGCCTTGATTCCGTCCTCCCCTTTTTTCAAAGCGCTGAAGGCTGTTTTGGCATCACCCCAGATCATGGCCGTGTCATAGTCGTTTAAAATGGCGTCCGCTGAAAACCGGCCGTCTTTAAAGATGAACCGCTTTCCTCTTTTTCCATCCCTGGTTTTGATGACTACAGTACATTCATGCCCCATAAGGAATTTTTTAAAATTTTCATTGATCCTGGCCGCCTTTTTAAACTTGGATGCCAGTATGGCCAGAATGAGAGAAAAACCCATAAAGTCCTCCTTTCATAAAGTCTTTGGGTGTTTGAAAAGTAAGTTTTTGTTCACCGCAAAGGCGCAAAGAACACAGAGAGATTTTTTTTGAACAATCCCGCCTCTCACGGGATTGTTCAAACCAGATACTCCGTTCCGGAGAGGCCTACACCCCGGAGGGTAGCGAAGTTTATTGTTTGCCGGCCCCTCACCGGCAAACAATAAAAATATCTTCTTTGCGCTCTCTGCGCCTCTGCGGTGAAAACTGTTTTTCAGAAAGCTAAACTAATACGACCTTCATAGCCCCCAATCTAATCCGCCAGGTCCGAAACATCCTCTTCCTTTCCCGTGCCCAACCCAAAATCGGCCTGTTGTTTTTCCACCTTGACCCAAGGAACAAATTGACGAATCAGATCCTGGGTCCCGCCCACCTGGAGCTGATCAAAATAAAATCCGAATTTTGCTTCCAGGGTCTTTCGAATAGCCGATCGAACGGCCTCAGGTAAACCCCACATTTCGGCTTTAAACGGCCCCAGGCCTTTTTTCCGGGTGCTGTAAAGAAACTGTTCTTCGGTCTTCCCGGTCTTCCATTCGTCGGCATGCTTGGATTTCAGATATTCGCAAATATTTTGTTTTAAATCTTTAGGAAATTCTTCGTGGTCATAAATAATATTTTGAAAACCCGTGGCCAGGTGCACCTCCACGGCGTCATGGGTGACAAACTGATTAAAGGCCTCATCCGGCAGGGTGGAGGCCCCATGCTGGACCGTGCCGCCCATGCCGTACCGGGTCCTGGCCACCAGGGAGAGATCCTTCAAGACCTTAAAATCAATGGCCACCTGGGCTAAGGTCCCGTCGGGCAGGACCACTCCGCCATGGCTGGTCCCGGTCTGGATGCTGATTTTAGATAGTCCTGGTAAATCGGCAGGAAGGGCGCTGCCCAGGCCGTCCATAAAGGCCCGAAGTTCCGTCTCATCACTGTTTTTCCCGCCCACTTCGCCGATCTCTCCCCCTACGGAAATGGTGATTCCCCGGGGCTGATGCTTCCGGATAAAGGAGGTGAAGCGGGCACACAATTCATAGTTGGCCCGCTGTTGTTCGGCCACCGTGGCTTGACTTAAGTCCACCAGGGTGGAGGTGTCGATGTCGATATTGTAAAAACCGGCTTCAATGGCCTCCTGGATGAGTTGTTCAATGGCCTTTAATTCGTCTTCGGGTTTTTCCTTGAATCTTTTTCCGCTGACCTGAAAATGATCCCCCTGGATAAATAACGGTCCCTGAAAACCCTCTTTTATGGCTGCGGCCATGACCGCAGAAAAATATTCCCTGGGCCTCTGGGCCGTATAGCCGATTTCCGAGCGGGCGATCTCGAAGATCAAGGCCCCCACTTTCCGTTGAACAGCGGCCTTAAAAGCGGCCCGGGCGCAATCATAGGTCATGGCCCGGAGATTAATGGCCGGAACGGTAAAGGGTTGGGTGATCTCTCCGCGGCCGACGGCCTTGTAGAACGCATGGATGGAAGCCGGATAAATTCCTTGTGCCTGCCCCACTTCCCAGATCAGCCAGCAGGCCCTGGCTTTTGGGGCGGACTCTCCAAAAACGGCCTGGTGAATTAATTGATCTACGGCCTTTTCCCGAAGCATATTTTTGTCCAAAATGTTGACCCCACCTTGCTGATCAATCGCGATTACCTCACTGAGAAACGGAAATAAAAATTCTTTTATTGAACTATTCATCAGCTTTCCCCTCCCTGGTAACATCTTTTTTTGCCCTGTAATTCTAATTTAACTGAAAAAATAAGACAATCCTTTTGTTCCTCCTTCCATTATTTTCATTGACCCTGTTTTTTCCATATCTTATACTTTAAAAAATAGATAGCAAATTCTGATCCATGACAATCCCATGCGGAACAGGTTCAACAATAATAGTGACGGTGTTTTGAAAGAAGCGGCACCGGTTTATGCCTCTGCCGTTCCTGGAGCCGGGGGGGACGACATGGATCTGTCGCTGCTGGAGGAAAGTCTGCTTCTGACCCCCAGGGAAAGGATGCTGGCCAACGACGACGCCTTGAATTTTGCCGAATCCCTGCGGGCTGCCATGGAAAGAAGTCATGCAGAACCTTAGCGAACTGGCGGGTCTTTTGATCGCAGCAGAATGAAGTAATCCGAAAACGCCAAGAGAAAGATTGATATCAACCGGCGCCTGAAAACCGCTCTGTTTTTTCTCCTTGACCCAATCATTTCCTTATCTTATAGTCTTTCCAGCCTAAATAACCGCTTATCAAACCAAAGGAGGTTTTTATTTTGAAAAATGCAAACGATATAGTAATTGTCTCCGCGGCCCGCACCCCTATAGGAAAATTCGGTGAGGCCTTCAGGTCTGTCAGGGCCCACCAATTAGCCGCTACCGTCATCAGCGAGGTCCTTAAACGGGCAAATGTCTCGGGTGACCAATTGGACGATGTCATTCTTGGCGATTGCTGTCAGTGTCCGGACGAGGCCAACACGGCCCGCACCGCGGCCCTGAAGGCCGGCATACCGGTCGAAGTGCCGGCGGTGACCATCCAGCGTCAATGTTCTTCGGCCATGCAGGCCCTGGCCTTCGGGGCCCAGCAGATCAAGGCCGGCGACTCCCAAATGGTTTTGGCCGGCGGGGTGGAATCCATGAGCTCGGCCCCTTATGTCTTGATGACCGCCCGCTGGGGGGCCCGCCTAACCCACGGACAGATGACCGATGCCATGTGGGAGTTGCTTTATTCCGGGAGCAACCTCCTGGAAAAAAAGGGCTACATCATGGGCCAGACTGCGGAGAACCTGGCGGAAAAATATGCCATTTCCAGGGAAGAGCAGGATGTGGTGGCCCTGCGCAGTCATAACAATGCCGAGGCGGCTATCAAAGCAGGAAAATTCAAAGAAGAAATCGTTCCGGTGGCCATCCCCCAAAAAAAGGGGGATCCCCGCCTGGTGGATACGGACGAACATGTCCGTTTTGGCTTGACCATGAATGACCTTTCCCGTTTGGCCCCGGCCTTTAATAAAGAGGGGACCGTTACGGCCGGCAACTCTTCGGGACTCAATGATGGGGCCGCCGCGGTGATCATCACCTCCCGGGCCCGGGCCCAGGAATTGGGACTCAGGCCCCTGGCCAAAATCGTGGCCCAGTCCGTGGCCGGAGTAGATCCCAAGTATATGGGCTATGGACCGGTTCCCGCCACGGAAAAATGCCTGAAAAGGGCCGGAATGGGTTTGAAGGATATCCAGCTTATCGAAGTCAACGAGGCCTTTGCCTCCCAGTACCTGGCCTGTGAGAAAGGCCTGGGTTTAAACCGGGAGATCACCAATGTCAATGGAAGCGGCATCGGTCTGGGTCATCCGGTAGGGGCCACCGGGGTCCGCATCATCATCAGCCTGATGTACGAAATGATCCGCCGCAACCTGTCCGTCGGTCTGGCCACCCTGTGTGTCGGCGGAGGCATGGGCATGACTACGATTATTGAAAGGGATTAATCTGGAGGGATCTTCGGTCTGTCTGTTATTTTTTACCCAAAACTAACCAAAGATATTTGAAACGATGCTGGATACTCGATAACTCCTTTATTTCGAATGCATTATTTGAGTTATCCAGCATCCGGTATCCAGGATCGCTATTTTGGAAGCGGCTGAGCCCGAGTTATACAAAAGACAGAGATAAATCCGCAGATACGGAGCCTTAGAATCTAAATGGGAGCTTGAATATTTTGAGGTTCTTTGGTTTCTTTAAATTCTTTAAATTCATCCACATCCGGGTTATCAATAATAAACAAGCGCTTGGCCATGACAAAATTTCTGTTATAATAATCAGAGCCTTTCAGGTTGGAAATTACAACCCCTTTCCTGCTCGCTGAATGTATCATCTTCCCATCACCGATATACATCCCTGTATGCCCGATCTGTGCCCCGCGATTGCGTTTGAAAAACAATAGATCCCCGATTCTCAATCGGCTTAAATCCCATTCGGTGGTCACCAGGGACCCCAGTTTGGCCTGTTCCCGGCTGGAGTGCGGCAGGGAGAGGGTCAGAGACTGATAAATCTTTTTCATAAAGCCCGAACAGTCAATCCCCTGGTTGCCCTGCCCATTTCCACCAAGACGATAAGATTTTCCCAACAATTGTTTGGAAATCTCGACCAGTAGATTGGGAAAGTTGGTCAAGGGATTCTTTTTCTTGTCACGCAGATCGCCCTCTTCCAACTCTTCCTCAAAGACCGGTTTTTTAATCAGGCTTAAAGATTCCGCGCCGTTATCCCTATTGTTTAAAGAACTCTCCATGGGTTCCAATAGAAATTTTCCGTTTTCAAGCGGTGTAATTTTTAATAAGGGAGCGGCATCTTGGGCGGCTGCCGGTTTTTCCTGGGCCACATGCTTCGAGGGGTTTTTATGGGTTTTTAAAGATTTCTTAGACTTTTTTAAAGACTTCTTAGCAGTCCGTACTTTTTGAGAAGAAGATTTTTTTTGAGATATTTTTTTCGAAGCGGTAGAATGACTCTTTTTTGTATTGCTTTTTGCAGGAGCACCACACACATGCCATGGAAACAACAACAGCAGTGCTATGGTAATAAAGAGATAACCCCTTTTTATTATCATAGGCCCGTTTCCTTATTTGAATGTTTGCGTGTTTTTAAAAAGGAGCCTATCTAATACCTAAAAATGAATTTTTTGTCAACCTTTTTTAACCAGAATTTTTAATAGAAAAAGGAAGTTGTAACCTATACCATATCTTGTAGAATTATTGGTTTATAAAACAAGATAAAGGGCTCTTGCTGTTATTGAAAGGCCTCCTGGGCCCACTTAACCCTGGATTCGGGGTTAAGAAAAATCTCGGGAGCGGCCCGATCGGTTTGCGCCAGGCGATGGCCGAGCCCTTTCTGATTGGCCATCTGAATGGACAGGCCCGGGCGGGCAATTTCCTCCCCAGGGTAGAAGAATCACTTCCTCCACCGCACCGAGTAAAATGCGGTCGTCGGCTTCTGCGGTCATACCTCTGCCTATTTCCCCAGTTATGGTCAAAAGGAGCAGTAAGCGACTAAAAGGAGTGGTTTCATCTCTGATGGACTCGTAAAAAGTCTATCCCTCGGCTTTCAAATCCCGGGTCATCAAATCCTTCACCGCCTGTCGCGGGTCCCAGCCCTCATACAAAATGCCGTATATCTGGGAAACGATCGGCATTTCGATCTTTTCTCGAATCGCCAGTTGATGGGCGGCCCGGGTGGTTTTTATGCCTTCGGCGACCATGGTCATGGTGGAAAGAATGGCCGCCAGTTTTTCTCCCTGCCCCAGGCGAAGGCCGACGGTTCGGTTTCGGCTCAGGTCACCGGTGCAGGTTAACACCAAATCCCCGATTCCGGCCAGGCCAAAAAAGGTGGGCCGGCTGGCCCCCATTTTTTCCCCTAAGCGACAAATCTCCGCCAAACCGCGGGTGATCAAAGCGGCCCGGGCATTATGGCCCAACTGAAGTCCATCGGAAATTCCCGCGGCCAGGGCGATCACATTTTTCAAGGCCCCCCCTAATTCCACACCCAAAAGATCCAAATTGGTATAGACCCGGAAGGTAGTGTTGGATAAAAATCTTTGGGCCGTCAGGGCGGTTTTTTCTACACCGGAAGCCAGGGAAACCGCCGTTGGGAGGTCTCTGGAAACTTCCTTGGCAAAGGTGGGGCCGGAAAGACAACCGATAAAAGGATGATATTCCGGGGGCAGCAATTCCTTTAGAACTCCGGACATCGTCAACAAGGTATCGTTTTCAATCCCTTTGGTGGCTGTGATCCACAGGCAATCTTTTTTTATCTGAGAAAGGAAGGCCATCATCTGATTCAGGACATTCCTGAAAAAATGGGACGGAATGGCCAGAACCAGCAGGTCTTTTTGGTCAAGGACCGCAGAAAGTCGGGTCGTGGGTTCGATGGAAACCGGAAGCGGTACTCCGGGTAAAAAATTTTTATTTTCCCGATCCCTGTTGATCTGATCGGCTATTTCCTCTTCATAAGACCACAACTCGACCGGATAGCCGTTAACGGCCAGTAATCGGGCCAGGGCCGTGCCCCAGCTTCCGGCCCCCACGACCCCAATTTTATAGGCTTTTTTATTCCGGGACATCTTTCTCTTCTTCCCGTGCAGCAGAACGGGCCACGCTGACGACCTTTTCCTGGTCCTCCAGATTAATCAACCGGACACCCTGGGTATTTCTCCCGATGACCGAAAGGTCCTTGACCCGCAAACGAATGATTTTGCCCCGATCGGTGATAATCATCAAATCGTCTTCGTCGGTAACCTGTAAAACCCCCACTACCGGACCTCTTTTATCGGTGGTCTTGATGGTAATAATCCCTTTACCGGCCCGGCCCTGCTCCCGGTAATCTTCTGTCCGGGTCCGCTTGCCGAATCCATATTCCGTAACCGTCAGGATGGTCCCTTCCTGGGATAAAACCTCCACGCCTACTACCCAGTCATCGGGGCTCAAACGGATTCCCCTTACTCCCTGGGCCAGCCGGCCTACTTCTCGTATATCTTTTTCTTTAAAACGAATGGAAAGTCCGTTGCGGGTTCCCAAAAAGATATCCTGTTCCCCATGGGTGACGGCGGCGGCGATCAATTCATCCCCTTCTTGGATCGTGGTGGCGATGATTCCCCCCGATCGGGGCCGGCTAAAGGCCATCAGGTCCGTTTTCTTGACCATTCCCCGGCGGGTCACCATGATCACCGATTTCCCCTCTTCAAAGGAACGTACCGGCAGCGTGGTAGCCACTTTTTCCTGGGGCTGGAGATTCAAGACGTTGACCATGGCCTTGCCCCGGGCCAGGCGTCCGGCCTGGGGAATCTCGTGGACCTTCAGCCAGTAGAGCCTCCCCAGGTTGGTAAAGAAGAGAAAATAATTATGGGTGGAGGCTATAAAGAGGTGCTCAACAAAATCATCTTCCTTGGTCTCCATGCCGGTGACGCCCCGCCCGCCCCTTCGTTGACTGCGATAAAGACTGATGGGGTTCCTTTTGATATAACCGCCGTGGGAAATGGTCACAGCCATGTCTTCTTCGACGATCAGGTCTTCTAATTGGATCTCGGTGGTATCCTCGATAATCTCGGTACGCCGCTCATCCCCATACCGTTTTTTCAGTTCCGTCAATTCCTCCCGGATCAACTGCATAATCAGGGCCTCACTGTCCAGGATGGCTCTCAGCCGTTCGATGGTTTTGAGGATTTCCATATAATCCTGGATGATCTTTTCCCGCTCCAGGTTGGTCAATCGCTGCAAGCGCATCTCTAAAATCGATTGGGCCTGAATCTCGGAAAAGGAAAACCGGCTGATCAATTGGGTCTTGGCCTCGGCGGGATTTCTGGCCTTGCGGATCAAGGCGATGACCTCATCCAGGTGGTCCAGGGCAATCTTCAATCCCTCCAGGATATGGGCCTTTCTTTCGGCCTCTTTTAATTCAAAGGCCGTGCGTTTTCGGATGATCTCCTTGCGAAAATCCAGGAAATGGACCAGTATTGTTTTCAGGTCCATGATCTTGGGCCGGTTGTTGACGATGGCCAGGAAGATGATCCCGAAGGTGACTTCCATGGAGGTAAATTTATAGAGTTGGTTCAGAATGATTTCTACGACCTCGTCTTTTTTCAAATCGATGACAATACGCATCCCTTCCCGGTCGGATTCGTCCCGGATATCCTGGATGCCTTCTATCCTTTTTTCCTTGACCAGCTCGGCAATTTTTTCAATCAATCTGGCCTTGTTCACCTGGTAGGGCAATTCGGTGACGACGATGCTTTCCCGGCCTTGAGTCTTCCTTTTTTCAATCAAGGCCCTGGCCCGGAGTTTTATGATGCCCCGTCCGGTCCGGTAGGCCTGATAAATTCCACCACTGCCGTAAATAAAGCCGGCCGTTGGAAAATCGGGGCCGGGAATCAATCGGATCAGTTCCTCAAAGGAAAGGTCCGGATTGTTAATCATGGCCAACAGTCCGTCGATGACCTCCGACAAATTGTGGGGCGGGATGTTGGTGGCCATGCCTACGGCGATTCCGGAGGATCCGTTGATAAGCAAATTGGGCACACTGGCCGGTAAAATAGTAGGCTCTTTTAAGGATCCGTCATAATTAGGCAAAAATTCCACGGTCTCTTTGTCTAAATCCTCCTGGAATTCATGGGCCAGACGGGTCATGCGGATTTCCGTGTAACGCATGGCTGCCGGAGAATCTCCATCCACGGAACCAAAATTTCCCTGGCCGTCCACCAGGGGATAGCGCAAGGAAAAATCCTGGGCCATGCGCACGATGGTATCGTAGACCGCCGTATCTCCGTGAGGGTGATATTTACCGATCACATCTCCGACAATACGGGCCGATTTTTTAAAGGGTTTATTATAATCATTGCCCAATTCCCTCATGGAATAGAGGATGCGTCGGTGAACCGGTTTTAGCCCGTCCCGGATATCCGGCAGGGCCCGTCCGATGATGACGCTCATGGCATAATCCATGTAAGAGCGCTTCATTTCGTCTTCAATGTTGGTCGGCAGTTCCTGTGAAACAAAAGTCATAAAAAATCCCTTTTAGGGTTCAAGGATTCAAGGGGTCCAGGGTTCGAGGGGTTTGTTTAAGTGTACAAGCTCTTTCTTGAATCCTGGAATCCTCGACCCCTTGATCCCTGTTTTTTTTTAAATATCCAATTCTCGGACTTCCAGGGCATGCTGGTAAATAAAGTCCCTCCGGGGTTCCACTTTATCTCCCATCAGGATGGTAAACATCTCTTCGGCCTCGACCATATCTTCTACCCTGATTTGTAAGAGGGTGCGGTTTTCGGGGTTCATGGTGGTTTGCCAGAGTTGTTGGGGGTTCATCTCCCCAAGACCCTTATAGCGCTGGATGTTCAAACCCTTTTTGCCTTCTTCCAAAATAAACTCCAGCAATTCTTTGGGGGTTTTTATCTGCTGGGGCTGCTGATCATTGACCACCAAAAGGGGAAAGGCCTGGAGCCAAGGCAGCTCTTTTTTCCATCGCCGTAGATTTTGAAAATCAGCCAGGGCCTGTAGATTCCAATCAATAGAAGACCTTTCCTTACCTCCCGGTTGATCCAAGATCATCAAAGCATAGGCCTGATGTTCTTCATCAAAAATAAGCTCACCGGTAGGGACCCCTTGGCCCTCTAATTTATTTTTCAGGGCCTTCATATAACCGGGATCTTTCAGGCGTTCTTTGGTCAAGGACTCCGATCCTTCCGGGTGGGCGAGGATCTCGAGCACCCGGGCATCAAAGCCTTTCATCTCCAATTTTTCCAGGGAGCGCAGATAGTGGTTGATCTTCTCCAAGAACTGGGTGAGGGCCTCCCCTTCCAGGACTTTTTCCTTTTCCTTCCAAAAAAGCTTCTTTTTGTGGATCCCCCTTTTTCCCAAAAACTTATTGAAGGCGTCGTCATCTTTAATGTAGGTCTCCTCTTTGCCGGAAACCAATCGGTAAAGCGGGGGCTGGGCGATATATAGAAAACCTTTTTCAATCAATTGCGGAAGCTGCCGGTAAAAAAAGGTCAGCAATAAGGTGCGGATGTGGGCCCCATCCACATCCGCATCGGTCATGATAATGATTTTATGATAGCGTAATTGTTCGGGCTGGTAGTCTTCTCCCCCCACCCCGGCACCCAGGGCCGTGATGATGGTCCGGATCTCGTTATTTTCGATCATCTTGTCAAAACGGGCTTTCTCCACATTGAGGATTTTCCCTTTTAAGGGCAAGATGGCCTGATATTTTCGATCCCTTCCCTGCTTGGCCGAACCGCCGGCCGAGTCGCCCTCAACAAGATAAAGCTCACAGAATTTGGGGTCCCGTTCCTGGCAATCGGCTAATTTCCCCGGCAGGGAGGTATCGACCAAGGCCCCTTTTCGTCGGGTCAGCTCTTTGGCCTTACGGGCCGCTTCCCGGGCGCGAGCCGCTTCCGTCACCTTCATTAAAATATTTTTAGCGATCGAAGGATTTTCTTCCAAATAAGCGCTCAGCTCTTCATAAACCAAGTTTTCTACCAGACCTTTTACTTCACTATTTCCTAATTTGGTTTTGGTCTGTCCTTCAAATTGGGGTTTGGGCAGTTTAACACTGATAATTGCGGTCATACCTTCCCGAACATCTTCTCCGCTGACCTTTTCCCGTAAGGTCTTGGGCAGATTTTCCTTGGTGGCATACTGGTTCAAACAGCGGGTCAGGGCTGTCTTAAAGCCGCTCAGATGGGAGCCGCCGTCTCTGGTATTAATGGTATTGGCATAAGAAAATATTTTTTCTTGATAGGAATCGTTATACTGAAAAGCAACCTCAATAATGGTATCTCCCCGCTGTCCGGAAACATAGATCGGTTTGGGGTGGATGGTTTCTTTATTTCGATTCAAATATTCAACAAAAGAGTTGATGCCTCCCAAATAAAAAAATTCATTTTTTTTGGCATCCCGTTCATCTTCAATGGTTATACGCACCCCTTTGTTTAAAAAAGAAAGCTCCCGCAGTCGCTGGGATAAAATATCATAACTAAAAACCGTAGTTTCAAATATGGTTCCATCCGGCTTAAAATAAACCTTGGTTCCGGTCCTTTTGGTGGTCCCGGTTACTTCTAAAGGGGTGACCGGATTGCCCTGTTCATATCTTTGATAATAAACATTTCCATTGATCCTGACTTCCACTTCCAAATACTCCGAGAGGGCATTGACCACGGAAACCCCGACGCCGTGCAGTCCTCCGGAGACCTTATAGGTCTCGTTATCAAATTTTCCGCCAGCATGGAGTTTGGTCATGACCACTTCCAGGGCCGGCTTTAGTTCCGTCTTATGCATATCCACCGGTATTCCCCGGCCATTATCTTCAATAGAAATGCTTTCATCCGAATGAATCACCACATCAATGCGATTACAAAAACCGGCCAAGGCCTCATCAATGCTGTTGTCTACTACTTCATAGACCAATTGATGCAGCCCTTCTGTCGATGTGTTGCCGATATACATGGAAGGTCTTTCCCGAACAGGGGCCAGTCCTTCCAGGACTTTGATTTGATCCGCTCCATAAGAAGTCATACGATACTGTCCATCCTTATTATTAAAACCCGAAGCAGTAAAAAATTGGTCGAGTTTTTTATAAATTTTTTATTTTTAGGATCGCTTAGAGAAAAAGTACGAATTTCGAAATTGTTTTCTATGGTATTTCCTGTAGGTGGGGGATTACTGAATTTCCCCTGATTCTTCCGTAAGCTTCATCGGCATAATCAATGCCATAAATCCCGGGTCTTTAAGACCGCTCAAAATAGCCGGACTCACCGAATCACTCAAATCCAGGACAATGGTTTCGCTTTCCATGACCTGCAGGGCATCAATAAAAAACCGGGCATTGAAGCCTATTTCTAATTTACCTTCTTTATAGTCCAAAGATAAACTTTCCTTGGCATCACCGATATCCGGATTAACCGACTGGATTTCTAAGTTGCCTTCCGTTAGTAAAAATTTAACCCCCTTATATTTATCCGTTGATAAAATGGCCATTCTTTTCATGGTATCTATCAGATCATTTTTAGAAATATTAATCGATTTATCCTTTTTTTTAGGTAACACCAGATTATAATCAGGAAAATTACTTTCCAATAAGCGCATAACCATTAACGTCTCTTCTTTTTGAAAAACACCGTAGTTATCCTTAAATCCTATTTGAATCGGTCCTGGTTTTTCCAAAATTTTTAATAATTCAGTTACCGCTTTCCTGGGAAGCAGGACCCCTTTGGAAAATAGACCTTCTTCTAAGACTTCAGTAGGTTTATCCATAATGGTCAACCGGTGTCCATCCGTGGATACCATCCGGAGAATGTGATTTTCATCTTTTTTTAAATATTCAAAATAGATTCCGGATAAATTATATCGTCCTTCATCCAAAGAGACTGAAATAATAGTCTTCTGAATCATATCCCGGATGACCGCTCCATCCAAAGCAATGCTCTTTATGATTTCGGCATCGGGCAAAGGGGGATAATCTATGGCCGGCAAGCCGACAATATTAAATTGGGCTCCTTTGCTAGATATTAATAATCTATTGTTTTCTTTAAGTTTTAAATAAATTTCCTCATCCGGAAGTTCCCTTACAATTTCATAAAATTTTCTGGCCAGAATAGAAATTCCTCCGGGCTGGATTATTTGGGCCGGGCATTTTAACCGTATACCCACCTGCAAGTCGGTGGCCACTATCTGAACGTCTTCTTCCTTGGTTTCAATTAAAATATTGGAGAGAATGGGCATGGAACTTCTTTTTTCCACGATCCCTTGAGCTGTTTGTAATATTTCCAAGAGGGACTGTTTTTGAATCGTCAATTCCATAAAACATTCTCCTTTTTATTGTTATTTATATTATAAATCTTTTTATAAGTTCTTAATTAGTTATAATAAGAGAAGGACATATTGGAATAACTAAAATAACTTATTAAAATAACTTAAAAAATAATACAAAATTTCTTTAATATCTTTATTAAAAACCCCATAATAAAATTTAACATAACTTCCCTCACCGGGCGTAAAAGGAAATTTAGATTTTGTTATAAGGTTTTTTTAGAATCTTTGAATTTATGGATTTTAGGTGGTTCTTATAATATAGGGAAATATACCATAATTTACTGATTCCTCAAAGAAACTTGTTAATTACTTATATAGTAAAATAATAACAAAAGCAACTCAAAAGTAGATCCTCTAAAAAGACTATAGATAACATTCCCTATTTACTTGACAAAAAAAGGAAGGTCTTTTAAGGAAGGAAGGGAAAGGGCAAAAAATTATGTCAGACCGAAAAATAGTTTTTAATCCGGATAAAATTGAAGTGATAGTCCCTGAGGGCGAAAATTTATTGCGGGCGGCTATGCGGGCCGGGATCCATATTAATGCATCCTGTGGCGGAGAAGGAGTTTGCGGGAAGTGTCGGGTAATTATTGATAAAGGAGAAGTGGAGAGCGACCGGACGGATAAACTGAGCCCGGAAGATTATGCCCTTGGAGTCCGGCAGGCGTGTAAGACCAAAATAATCGGTGAATTGGAAGTAACTATCCCTACCGAATCCCAGTTGGACCGGAAGGTCCTGGATCGGGATCGCCCCCGGTCCGGAGCCTGGCAGGTGGTCTCCCAACTCAAGATTGAAGATTTGATCGTTAACGGAAAATTTCATCCCCCTTTTGAAAAAAAATATTTAGAGGTCAGTCCCCCCACCATTGCCGATAATATCAGCGATCTTTCCCGGGTCATCCGGTCCTTAAAACAAGTCCATGGGATACATAATATAACGGTTGATTTTTATGCCATCAAAAAAATGTCATCGGTTTTAAGACAAGGGGACTGGAAAATAACAGTAACTATTGGAAATTCAATAAAAAAGGGTGGAAAAATTCAACTGATTAATATTGAACCCGGGGATACGACCCAGCAAAATTTTGCCGTTGCCATAGACATTGGAACCACAACGGTCTGGGGACAATTACTGGATCTCAATAACGGCGATATTTTGGCCCAACATGCCGAATATAATGCCCAGATCAGTTACGGGGAGGATGTGATCTCGCGTATTGTTTACAGCCAGAAACCAGGGGGGCAACAAAAGATGAAAGACCTGGTTATTTCAACCATCAATGGGATTATTAAGCAATTGATCCGAAAGCATAAAATACCCCTGGAAAGTATTACCCATATTACCCTGGCCGGAAATACCACCATGACCCATTTATTTTTAGGGATTGAACCCCGTTACATCCGGATAGCCCCCTATACCCCGCCGATGAATTATATTCCCCCCATCAGGGCCAAGGAAGTAGGGATCAATTTAGAAGAGCATGTTCGGGCTTATCTCTTCCCTTCCATCGCCAGTTATGTAGGAGGAGACGTTATAGCCGGGGTCATGGGGTCCGGGATGTACCGGCAGGAAAAATTAACCCTCTATATTGATTTGGGAACCAACGGCGAGATTGTTATCGGCAATTCCGAATGGATGACCTGTGCGGCCTGTTCGGCCGGTCCGGCCTTTGAAGGCGGGGGGATCAAACACGGGATGCGGGCGACAGAAGGGGCAATAGAAGATTTTAGTGTAAATCCAAATACTTTTGAACCAATGATCCTGACTATCGGAATGATCAAACCCAAAGGGATCTGTGGGTCCGGTCTGATCAATATCGTCGCCGGACTGCTGGAGTCCTGTGTTCTGGATCAAAATGGAAAATTTAAACATGGACTGAAGACAGATCGTATTCGAGAAGGAAGTGACGGTCTGGAATATGTCCTGGCCTGGTCCAAAGACACCCAGATCGGTCGGGATATTGTCATTACCGAAGTGGATATTGATAACCTGATACGGGCCAAGGGGGCCATGTATGCCGGTTATGTGACCCTTTTAAATGAAGTCGGATTAGGCATGACGGATTTGGAAGAGGTGATTATCGCCGGAGGGTTTGGAAATTATATCAATATCGAAAAATCCATCATGATCGGTCTGCTGCCGGATTTACCTTTGAATAAATTTAAATTTATTGGAAACGGTTCTTTGTTGGGGGCCCGTCTGATCTGTTTTTCCAATATCCTCAGAACCGAAGTGAAAAGGATTTTCAATAAAATAACGAATATTGAGTTAAGTGAAAATAATAATTTTATGAATAATTATATCGCTTCCCTATTTCTTCCCCATACCGATCAAAAACTCTTTCCCCGGGTTTTTGAAAAGATCACCTGTATGGAGAAAAGGATAGGGTACTAAGGGCGTTCTACTCTCCCGCCTTGCCGGGCTTCATGAATCCCGTCTGGTGGGAAAACGACCTTTCAGGATCGTCTCAATAGTGGTTTGGCGGTTCAGAGTATTTGGGCAGGCCATTCCGCTTTCGGCCATTCACCAAAGACCGGTCAATAAATCAATACCAAGTCGCAAACACTTGCCGTTTTTTAACAGTTTAGTCTCTATTTTTCCAGAAGGAACAGGAAGGCATTAGAGCATCCCCCGGGACGGGACAAGGGGACGGGGACGGGACAAGGGGACGTTCATGCAGAGAGTGCTTAGGTAATTTCTACCCACCCACTATAACATTCCTTTATTTCTGATAACTTTTCCCCCTAACCGGGCATAGCTCTTAACTGATAGTTAAGCACGTTCTGCACGAACGTCCCCTTTCTGCACGAACTAATGCTCGATGGAAGTATTGTACGTTTCTTTGAGCACCCAGCTCCTATGCGGACGGGATCAGGCGGCCATTTGGGGCACGCGAAAAATCGAGCGACAAGGCAAATTGCTTCTAACAACCGGCCCCGAGCGCACCTTGGTCGAGGGATTCCGAAGACCGGCATTGGCAGGGGGGGGGGTGGAAGAACTGGTGACTTCGGCCAGTGGTTTCGCCGTTCTCGACCTTGAGCTTCTCGAAGAAATCCTAAAACGGTACGGCATCGCCAATCTGTGGGCGGCTACAGGATGGTTTCTTGACCGCTTCCGCAAAAGTTTTCACGTGCCAGAGGATTTACTGAATCATATGGAGGAGTACCGCCCAAGCTCTCCCCATTACCTCGAACGGAATCGACGTGGCGGTGTTCTTGCGGCACGGTGGAATCTGATCCTCTCAGATTATTCAGTTATCGCGGCCCGACCCCAATCACAAATCGGAATTAGTCGTTCAATCAGGCTATGATTCCTCCATCCCAAAGCATCGAGAGAAAATCTCGCCAGGGCACGATATGGATATCCTCGTGAATCCGTTGTTGTCGTTCATTGCAGACCAGGTAGGCGGACCTTGGATGGTAATCTTGGATAAAGGCCTTTAATGGATGGAGGTCTGCACTGTCTATACGACCGGTTCCTTTTACTTCAACGGCGACCTCTCCACGGCCTAAAATAAAATCAACCTCCAGCCCTGTTTTGGTTCTCCAGAAATTGACATCATAATCCAGATCGCTGTAGGATCGATGGGCCAGGATCTCCATGAGGATAAAATGTTCCAAGGCCCTTCCGAACAGTTCTCCCTTTTGTTCGGGAATATGACGCCCGGTGAGACCCCCGGCAATCCCGACATCGAACAGGTAAAACTTTCCAGCCTTAGTGATTACCTGGCGTTCTTGTCGTTTTTTGTAGGGCTCGATCATGGTGCCGAGCAAAGTGTCAACCAGAATTTGATAATATTCTTTGACGGTTTTAGCCTCCACGCCACATTCCCGTGCGATGTTGGCATAGTTGGTCAGTTCTCCATGGGAATATCCCATGGCTTCAAAAAAGCGTGAAAAGGCAGGAATATTCCGGGTCAGACCTTCATCAAAAACTTCTTCCTTAAGATAATCCCGGACATAAGCTCTAAGGGATTTACGGTAGTCCTCTTCAAAATAGTGGGCGGGTATCAACCCTCTATTCAATGCCTTGAGGAGATCCAGCTTTTCTACTTCCCTGGAGACCAGCGGGTGCATTTCATAGCGCCAGGCCCGGCCTCCAAGCAGATTGGCTTTACCGCGTTTCAGTTTCCTGGCGCTGGAACCGCACAAGAGGAAGCAAAGCCCCTTGTTCTCAATCAGCCAGTGGACCTCGTCAAGCATTTGAGGGATCTTTTGGACTTCATCAATGATTACCGGCTCCTTTAATTGCTGTGGGGTGGAGGCCACGATCTGTTCCCGCAACAGATATGGACGCTTTATGAAATCCAGGAAAAGATCGGTTTTCAACATATCGTACATCAGGCTGTTGGGGAAAGCCTCTTTAAGATAAGTTGTTTTTCCTGTTTTTCTCGGTCCCCAAAGAAAAGCGGACTTTCCTTTAGGCAGGTTGATCCGAAGCATTCGCACGATTTTAACCATTAAGGATATAACTCCTTTTTAGTAAGACTAAAAGGGAATATATTCCTTTAAGGAATCGTCTGTCAACAAAAAAGAACTTCTCTGACCACACTTGCCAGAATTAAAATTGCGGATGCCTCAATGTTTATGTTTATTCTTCCTGGTCATGGGGGGATTATGGTTCGGATTTTTCACTCCCCCCGAAGCCGGGGCCGTCGGTTTGATCGGAGCGGCCATCAGCGATTAATCCGGCCCGGATCAAGAACAAAGCGATTTGACCAGAGCCTCTTGCGAGTTCAGGGAAATAAAGTCATAAAAGAAAACGCCATGTTCCCTTTCATTTTCTTTTTGACGGATTCCCCGGAAGACGTTACTATAGAATCCGTAATATCGAATCCCGCCGATGGCGGGACTCCCTGATCCGGGTTATGGGAGGCTTTACAAGAATGGAACATTTAGGTACAAAAAAAATTCTGTATGAATAAAGAAGATGGGCTGTGAGGAGAGGAATTAAAATATGAGCTATACCATTGCCTTAGCCGGAAAAGGGGGGACCGGTAAAACAACCGTGGCCGGTCTTTTAATCCGGTACATGATCGAAAATGGAAAAAAACCGGTCCTGGCCGTTGATGCCGACGCCAATGCCAACCTGAATGAAGTCCTGGGGGTAACGGCCCGCCAAACCATCGGTGATGCCCGGGAAGAAATGAAGAAGGGTGGTCTCCCCGGCATGACCAAAGACATCTTCATGGAGATGCGGATCCAGGAGTCTCTGGTGGAAGCCGAAGGCTTTGATTTAATCATCATGGGCCGGCCGGAAGGACAAGGATGTTATTGTGCCGCCAATACCCTGCTTTCCCAGTTTATTGAAAAATTATCCCAAAATTATCCCTATCTGGTGGTTGATAACGAGGCCGGGATGGAACATATCAGCCGACTGACTACCCGGGAGATCGATGTCCTGCTGATTGTTTCCGACAGTTCCCGCCGGGGTATCCAGGCCGCTATTCGTATCGGGGACTTAACCAAAGAATTAGGGCTGAAAATAGAAAAAAATCTGGTCATTATCAACCAGGCGGAAACGAAAGACCTTTCAGAAATAAAAGACTGGGGAGTCTTGTTACAGGACCATGGGTTATCTTTGCTGGGGGTTATCCCCAAGGATGAATTCATTTATGAGTTCGACAAAGAAGGCAGACCAACCAGCACCATTCCGGAGCATTCCCCGGCGCGCTTGGAGGCTTTTAAGTTATTTCATTCTTTATTTTAATTAGATGGTCTCGTAAAAACTCGTCATTCCCGCGCAGGCGGGAATCCAGGCCATGCATAACCAATTTAAAACACTGGATTCCCGTTTTCACGGGAATGACGAAAATTGGCGTTCGATGACTTTTTACGAATCCATCTTGACTTGATTGGGATAACAAAAGATCTTTTAACAAAACACCTCCAGGATTTTGGGAGAGTTGGAGGTGAGGACAGAACCGCGTTCGTTCCTGGTGGACTTTCGATACTGCCGTCCTAAATGAGTTTATTGTTTTAATGGTCGTTAAATTATTAAAGTTTAAAATGATCTGAAACCATTTTGGAGGGAGGAATATTAAAAAATCCTATATTTTCCGATAAAAATTCAATATATTCATCCATGTCCCCTATATGACATCGAACCTTTATGGCCCTCCAAACCTCTCCCCTTCGGACGTCCTTTGAATCCTGCAGCAGATCCTGTCTCTCTTCATCCTTCAATCTTGGCAAGCCACTCATCCAACAAGACCTCCTTAGATTGGATTGAATTTCAGGATAAAATAAACTCTGTGAAGGGTCAAGGGAAAAAAGGCTGCAAGCCTAAAGGAGAAACCCTTATCGACAGGGAGCCTCGTTAACAAAAAAAACTTGACAATGTTGGCAATTATAATAAGGTAATTTTATAATAAGACATCCAAAAAGGGGTGAAATGGAGATGTCAGGCTTTACAATTCAAAGGAGCGGAGGATAACCCATGTTAGTCAAAGGATGGATGACCAGCGACGTCATTACGGTAGATGAAGAAACTTCCATGATGAAGGCCTCTCAAATCATGAAGGAAAATAATATTCGTCGCATGCCGGTTATGCAAAAAGGAAAATTGGTCGGCATGATTACTGATCGCGATATTAAAGAGGCTTCCCCTTCCAAAGCAACCACTTTAGATGTTCATGAATTGTACTACCTCCTTTCGGAATTAAAAATAAAAGATATTATGAAAAAAAATTTGGTTACCGTCGGCCCTGAAGAAACGGTGGAAAAGGCGGCGGTAAAGATGCTGGAGCATCGGATTTCCGGCCTCCCGGTAGTCAACGAAAAAGGAAAGGTGGTCGGAATCATCACCCAGGGCGATGTTTTCAAGGTCCTGGTCTCTTTAACCGGTATCTATCGGGGAGGTACCCAATTTGCCTTTAACCTGGAAGATCGGCCGGGTTCCATTAAAGATGTGGCTGATATCATCAGAAAACATGGCGGGCGAATGGTCAGCATCCTGTCTTCTTATGATATGTGCGAGGAAAACTGCCGCCACGTCTATATCCGCATCATGGATTTACCCGAGGATAAATTAAAGGCCTTGACCGAAGAATTGGACAAGAATTTCATCCTTCTATACACGGTCAAGGATTCCTTAAAAAACATTTAATTACTCCAGACCTAAAGCCAACCCAACAGCCCTTTGATCTCTGCGGTGAGTGAAAAGGGCTGTTTTTGCTTAAAATCCCTCATTCCAGATTCTGGGAGGATGATCCTCCTTTAGACCCCTTGAATTCTTCCCACAGGCTCTGTGACGCCCCCGGATCTTTTTCCTGGATTTGAGGAACAGGAAACTCTTGGGGAGGCAAAGCCGAAAGGGCTTTTTGAAAAAACTCCAAAACAATGGGGCTTGCAGCCTGGGCCCCGGTTTCCCCGGAACCTAAAGGGGTCAAATCGTCAATGCCCACCCAGGAACCAGCGACATAGGAAGGGGTGAATCCTATGAACCAGGCATCCCGGAAGTCGTTGGTAGTCCCGGTCTTCCCGGCCACCGGTTTCCCCAGGGCCTTTAATCGCCGGCCGGTGCCCTCTTTGACTACCGATTCAAGGAGTTGGATCATCGTATGGGCGGTTTCCGGTTTCATCACCGTTTCCGGTCGGGGGTGATATTCATAAATCTTGCGGTTATAGCGATCGAAAATTTGCTTGATATAAAAAGGGGACACCCGTTGTCCCAGGGTGGGGAAACAATTGTAAGCCGTAACCATCTCCCAAAGAGAGACCCCTGAAGACCCCAAGGCCAGGGAAAGGTTAGGGTAGAGGGAAGAGGCAATTCCCAACTGCCTGGCAAAACGGATGGCATAGGAGACCCCGATCCTTTGGAGTATTCGGATGGAAACGATATTCCGGGATTGGATTAATCCCGTCCTTAAGGTCGTCGGCCCCAGAAACTTGTGATCAAAGTTCTGAGGGGCCCAGTGATGGGGTCCTCCAAAATAGACCGGGGTGTCCATGAGAATGGAGGATGGCGTAAGTCCTTTTTCTATGGCGGCGGCATAAATAATGGGCTTGAAGGAAGAACCGGGTTGTCGCCGGGATTGAACCGCCCGGTTAAATTCCGTCTGGCCATAATTTTTCCCCCCCACCAGGGCCTTCACCGATCCGGTTTGACTTTCAATACAAAGTAAGGCAGCCTCTACCTGGTCTTCATCTAAAATCGTCAACGAATGGCCGACCGGATCCCGGCGAAGACGAATGACGTCTCCGACGGTTAAAGCAGGGAGGGCTGGATCGTTTTTTATCGCCAGGCCTTCATCGTCCTCCTGGCCTTTGTCCGGGGGAGCAGTGGCCGATGGCAGCGGTAAGATCGCCCATTCCCGCCCCATACAGACTTTGGCGGTCTGGGCAATGGGATCGATTTGGGCCACTACCCCGGTTGTGATGTCAGCCCTCTTTCTATCTTCTTTGGAGAGCGGTTGATCGGGTTTGGGACAATAATCAGCTATTTTGTCCGGAGGAATGCGCTTTATAGCCCTGGTATAGCTATGACGACCCTGGACGGCTTTGGTCCCATTGATAACAGCTTCCATGGCTGCCTTCTGGAAGGAAAGGTTCAGGGTGGTCCTTACGACCAACCCGGCTTTTAATACAAATTCCGATCCCCAGGTTTGATATAAATATTTTCTGACCAGATCCGTAAAATAATGGGCCATGTTCAAATTAGGGTCCTGGACGATGGCAAAAAATAAAGGGGTTTGTTCAGCGGCCCGAGACTCGTTTTCGGAGATAATATCTTCTTCGGCCATCCGTTTCAGAACATACCGCTGTCGTTCCTTGGCTTTTTGGGGATGAAGCAGGGGCGAATATCGGCTGGGGGCCTGTGGAAGGCCGGCCAACAGGGCACTTTCAGGTAAGGTAAGATCGCGGGCTTTTTTCCCAAAATAGGTCTGAGCCGCAGCCTCGACCCCGTAAGCCCCATGACCGAGGTAAATCTGATTCAGATAGATATAGAGGATATCGGATTTGGACAGATTATGGTCCAGACGATAGGCCAGGACGGCCTCCTTGATCTTCCTCGAAAGGCTCTTTTCCGGAGAAAGAAGGAGTGACTTGGTGACCTGTTGGGTGATGGTGCTGCCACCTTGAATGATTTCCCCGGCCCAGATGTTTTTCCAGAGGGCCCTTATAATTCCCAGAAAATCCAAGCCGCGATGTTTAAAAAACCGGGCATCCTCCGAAGCCACAAAGGCCTGAATTAAATGGGGAGGTAATTCGGCAAGAGAGACCAGGACCCTTTTCTCTTTAAAAAGGTAACCGATCAATGTTCCATCGTCAGCGAGGATCTGAGTGGCCAGAGGGGGGGTGTAATCATTTAGACTTTTTATGTTCGGTAACTGGAACAGCAACAGCAGGTAGAAAAATCCGGCAAAAAAGGAGGTAATAAGGAGCGAGGCCAGCAGAAAAATGGAGAGCTTCACCAGGAAGCTGGCGCTTTTGGGGCGGCGGGGACGAGAACGGCGTTTTGTTGGATACGGAGGCATTACTCAGAGAAGACGTCGGTCTAAATTCCGGTATTGGATGGCCTCGGAGACATGATGGGGTTGGATGGGGGTGCTGTCTTCCAGGTCGGCAATGGTCCGGGAGATTTTTAATATACGATGATAAGCCCGGGCACTCAACCCCAGATATTCCATGGCCTGTTCCAGGAGGCCTTGGGAATCGGGAGAAAGGGAACAATATTTTTTTATCTGCCTGGGGCCCATCTGGGCATTGCAAAAAACTGTTTTGCTTTGGAAACGGTTTTTTTGTTTTTCCCGGGAGGCCTTGACCCGGTCCCGGATGGCTTCCGAGGATTCCCCGTCTGTTTGACCGGCCAGATCTTTGAATTTAACGGAGGGGACCTCAACATGGAGGTCAATACGATCCAGGAGGGGACCGGATATTTTTGATTTATATCGCTGGATTTGAGGATAGGTACAGTGACATTCCCGCTGCGGATCGGAGAGAAAGCCGCAAGGGCAGGGATTCATGGCCGCCACCAGCATAAAACGGGCCGGATAGGTCAGGGAGGTAATGGCCCGGGCAATGGTCACCCGGCCGTCTTCCAGCGGTTGTCTCAAAACTTCCAGGACGTTTTTTTTAAATTCAGGTAATTCGTCTAAAAAAAGGACCCCATTATGGGCCAGGCTGACTTCGCCGGGGCGTGGGATTTGGCCCCCACCGATCAGACCGGCATCGGAAACCGTATGGTGGGGAGATCGAAAGGGTCGGACCGTAATCAGGGCCTCCTTGGCCGGCATCAATCCCATAACACTGTAAATTTTTGAGGTTTCCAGGGCCTCCTCAAAAGTCAGGTCGGGCAAAATGGAAGGAAGCCTTTGGGCCAGCATGGTTTTCCCGGATCCGGGTGGACCGACCATAATGATGTTATGGCCCCCGCCGGCGGCAATTTCCAAGGCCCTTTTGACCTGCTCCTGACCTTTAACCTCATTAAAATCGAAAGGATAGCCTTGAAGAAGGGAAAAATTCCGGTCTCCATCCCGGCTCAAGGGAAGGATAGTTGTTGTACCGTTTAAAAATTCGGCTACCTGGCCCAGTGTTTTGGCGGGAATGATCTCAATCCCCTCCACTACTGAGGCCTCCAGGGCGTTGGCCTCGGGGACGATAAGTCCACGAAACCCATTATTCCTGACCGATAAGGCGGTCGGTAAAGTGCCCCGAATCGGCTTGATTTCCCCATTCAAGGAGAGTTCCCCTAAGATCAGGTAGGATGAAACCAGAGAAGAAGAAAATAAGCCGGTAGCTGCCAGAATACCCAAGGCTATGGGGAGGTCAAAGGCCGACCCTTCTTTTTTAATATCGGCCGGGGCCAGATTGACCGTTATCCGGTGGCTGGGAAATTCGAAACCAGAATTTTTAATGGCTGATTTAACACGGTCTTTACTCTCCCGGACCGCCCCTTCCGGCAATCCCACGGTCGAAAAAGCCGGCAACCCCCTGGCGATATCCACCTCAACCTGAACAACATAGGCATCAATTCCGGATATGGCACTGCTGAAAGTTTTAGCGATCATATTTTTGACCGACCTTATGGGGTATTAGATTCTTAAATTATAGAAAAAATGAGAAATTTTTTCAAGGGAAGTTATTAAGAAATAAAATAATTTACTTTTTTTGGTAAATAGGTTATAAAACTAAGTTTCATTTAGATAACTATTTTAAAAAGGAGCGCATGTGGCCAGAGTTACGATTGAAGATTGCCTCGAACAAGTGCCTAATCGGTTTTCCTTGATTCATTTGGCATTTCAAAGAATTAAGCAATTACGAAGCGGCGCTGCCCCGTTGGTCCAATCCAAGAACAAGGAAGTCGTGGTCGCCCTGCGGGAAATTGCCGCCCGGAAGGTTATTTTTGCTTTTGAAGTGGAAGAAAACCCGGAAAAGAAAGAAATAGGAACGGATAGTGAGAAAAAAGGCGGGAGAACCCTCTCCGCATAAAGCAGAAGACCGGAATCCCCTCCCTGTATTAAAGGATTGGACCCATATCGATTCCCAGGGTCGGGCCCGGATGGTCAATGTAAGTATTAAAAAGGTCACCTTGCGGGAGGCCTGGGCTGCGGGGAAGGTCTTGATGAAGGCCGAAACTTTAAAAAAGATAGAAGATAATTCTATTGAAAAAGGGGATGTTTTAAGTGTCGCTAAGATTGCAGCCCTTATGGCGGCCAAGAAGACCTCTGATCTCATCCCCATGTGCCATCCCCTTCGGATTACCGGAATAGATCTCAGCTTTTCTTTTAGTCATGAACCGCCTCAGGTAGGTATTCTGGCTAAAGTCCAAGCCAGAGACCGGACCGGAGTGGAAATGGAGGCCTTGACGGCTGTGGCCGTGGCGGCTCTGACGATTTATGATATGTGTAAGGCCATAGATCGTGAAATCCAGATTACCGATGTGGGATTGATTAAAAAATCGGGTGGGAAGAGCGGGGTTTACATTAAGAAGGGGTATTCCCGGGCCAAGAATGGAGTAAAGGGACAGGAGGGAGGTTATGAATACTAAAAAACTATCATTTTTCAAAAAACTTCTGCATGAGCAACGAAATGCCTTGATTCTGGAAGCTCAAAGAACGGTCAGTGGGATGACCGACAGTAAAGAGAATTTTCCCGATCCGACCGATCGCGCTACTTTGGAATCGGACCGCAATTTTATGCTCAGGATTCGGGGGCGGGAGCGAAAACTCATTTTAAAAATAGAGGAGGCCCTGGAACGGATTGAGGACGGGAGTTTCGGGATCTGTGAAAAGTGCGGTGAAGATATTTCGGAGCAGCGATTAAAAGCCCGGCCGGTCACGACCCACTGTATCGACTGTAAGAAAAAGGAAGAAGCCCTGGAAAAGGCCCGAGGGGATTAAAGAGGCGCATTTTTATGTTATCCTTCCTTCTTTCCTCTTCCTCCTTAAGCTGTGGTGAGGCCTTTAAAATATGTTTAAAAAAAGGTTGCAGTTATTCCAGTCCTTAATCCTTTTTAATGATCTTTTCATCCTCACGGCTTGCTGGATCGGGGCTTTTTATCTGCGATTCAATGCCCCCATCATTCCGGTAACCAAGGGAATCCCTCTTTTTAAGGATTATCTGTTCCTCCTTATTTTTGTCCTGGCCATCTGGATAGGGACTTTGCATCTGACCGGGGTCTATCACCGTTTTTTTAACCGGACCCAGGAAGTAATGGCCCTTTTTAAAGCCAATTTTATCGCCTTGATGGTCCTGGTTTTTATTACCTTTTTTTTCCAAAGGACCGAATTTTCCCGTTTGGTTTTTCTCTATTTCGGTCTTTTAAGTTTTCTCTTCCTTTCTTTAAGCCGGATATTTTTTAAAAAGTACTATATCTCTTTACAAAAAAAACATCTCAGCTCTGAACGGGTCCTGATTGTCGGAGCCCGGGAACTGGCCCAGGAGGTGGCCGAAACCATCCGGAATCACCCTGAATTAGGGTTAGTCATCGGCGGGTTTTTAAGCCGCCTGCCGCAAAAAGTAGGGACTCAAATCAAGGGGATCGAGGTCCTTGGGGTCTATGAAGAAATTGATCAGGTTATCCGGACCCAGGGAATCCATTTAGTGATCTTTGCCATGCCCTTAACCGCCCACCAGAAAATGGAAGAACTGTTGAACCGGATTCGGGATGAAATGGTGGACATCAAGATCGTTCCGGATTTGTATCGATTTATCAGTCTGCGGGGTGGCGTTGAGGAATTTGAAGGCCTGCCCTTTATCAATTTAAGGGAATCCCCCATGGTGGGGTGGAATCGGATCATGAAAAGGTTTTTTGATATCCTCCTGGCCAACCTGGGATTGATCCTGTTTTCCCCGTTGTTTTTTTTGATAACCCTGGCTATAAAGATCACTTCCCCGGGACCGGTCTTGTACCGCCAGGTGCGGATGGGGCTGGACGGCCGGGTCTTTGAAATGTTGAAGTTTCGTTCCATGGTAGTCGGGGCGGAAAAGGAAACCGGCCCGGTTTGGGCCCAAAAAGAAGATCCCCGCCGTACCTTCCTGGGCCGGATCTTAAGAAAATTAAGTTTAGACGAATTGCCGCAACTGATTAATGTCTTAAGAGGGGAAATGAGCCTGGTCGGACCCCGCCCGGAACGGCCGGAGTTGATTCAAAGCTTTAAAGACAAGATTCCCAAATATATGTTGCGCCATAAAATGAAGGCCGGAATGACCGGATGGGCCCAGATCCATGGCTGGCGGGGGAACACCTCCCTGGAAAAACGCATCGAATTTGATTTATATTATATTGAAAACTGGTCGCTCTTTATGGATATCAAGATTTTAATCAAGACCTTGTGGAAAGGGATATTCAGCCAGGAAGCCTATTGAAGGAGCGATCAGCGGTCAGGGATCAGCAAAAACAAAAAAAAGGTTTTACGAGATTATCAAATTTAATTGATGCATTCGTAAAAAGTCCAAAAGAGCCCATTTTCGTCATTCCCGTGGAAACGGGAATCCAGTCCCGCCAAAGGCGGGATTAATAAGTTATGAGTAGCCTGGATTCCCGCCTGCGCGGGAATGACGAGTTTTGAAATAGTCATCAAATTTAATTGATTTTGCTATCTCTGAAAGTAATATGTTGGGACTTCATGCTGACCGCTGACTGCTAACCACTATTTTATGATTTCATTGATCCGTCAACATATACAGGAATTGTTTCGTTACCGGAGCCTGGTAAACAGCTTAGTGGTCAGGGAACTGAAAGCCCGGTATCGGGGATCTTTCCTCGGCTTTTTATGGACCTTCCTGAATCCCCTTTTGCTCTTAGGGGTCTATGCCCTGGTCTTCAATATCTATCTCAGGATCCAGATGGAGCACTATGCCGGATTCATGTTTGTCGGTTTGCTGCCCTGGATATGGTTTTCCTCCTCTTTGCTGGAAGGGACGCTTTCGATTACCGCCGGGGGCAGTCTGGTCACCAAGGTCCTTTTTCCCGGTCAGGTGTTACCGGCGGTCAAGATTTTAGCCAACCTCTTAAACTATCTATTAAGTTTGCCGATTCTCTTCGGCTTTCTGTGGGCCATGGGGATCTATCCGGGATGGCCCCTCCTCTGGGTACCGGTTATTATCGGCCTTCATCTGCTGTTTATCAATGGTCTGGTTTTAATACTGGCCACGATTAATGTCTTTTTTCGGGATGTCCAACATATTTTGGCCAACTTCTTGACCCTCTGGTTTTTTTTGACCCCCATTCTCTATCCCCTTTCCCAGGTTCCGGCCTCTTTTACCAAGTGGGTCCTGCTCAACCCCATGGCCCAAATTACCCTGGCTTACCAGAACGTTTTTTTCTATAACCGAAATCCGGATCTGATGGGTCTTCTGGTTTTTATGGGCCTGTCGCTGCTCTTACTGGGGACGGGCATGTTCTTTTTTGAACGATATAAAGAAACCTTTGCCGAGAAGATATAACCATCGATGCCTCCCGCCATCATATTAAAAGGGATTTCTAAAGGATTTAAGCAGACCACGCTGAGCCGGGATTATATTACCTTGAAATCCCTTCTCTTAAATCCCTTTTCTCGGAAAGGCCGACCCAAAGAAGAAACCCGGATTGTTTTTCAGGATCTGGATTTGGAGATTTCCCAGGGAATCAGTCTGGGAGTCATCGGCCGGAACGGATCCGGCAAAAGCACCCTTCTTAAGGTCATGACCGGAATCTATAAACCGGATTCCGGGACGGTTTTGATGAACGGCCGGGTTTCCTCCTTGATCGAATTGGGAGCGGGGTTTCACCCGGAATTCACCGGCCGGGAAAATGTTTTTATTAACGGGACCATACTCGGATTAAGCCGTAAAGAAATTGAAAAACGGTTTGACCGGATTGTTCGTTTTGCCGAATTGGAAGCCTTTATCGATGTTCCGGTCCGGACCTATTCCTCGGGGATGTATGTCCGGTTAGGGTTTTCTGTGGCCGTCAATGTCGATCCGGATATTCTGCTGGTGGATGAAGTCCTGGCTGTGGGAGACGAATCTTTTTCCCGGAAATGTATTGACAAGATGACGGCCTTTAAAAAGGCCGGTAAGACGATTGTCCTGGTGACCCATGACCTGCCGACCGTGGAGCGGTTCTGCGATCAGGCCTTGTGGTTGGAGTCGGGATGTATCCAGACCCAGGGAGACCCCCGGCAGGTGATAGATGCCTATCGGCAAGAGGTGGCCCGTAGAGACGATGCCCGATTTAAAGAAGAGGAAACGGCAGCTTGTAATGGAACAGAGAGATTTATTTCCAGAAGTCGTTGGGGCAACGGGGACATAGAAATCATCGGGGTTCGGCTGCTGGATGATCGGGGTCAGGAAAGGCACGTTTTTCAAGACGGAGAGGACCTTTTGATCGAAATCAGCTTTCAGGTCCATCGTCATACCCCGGATGTGGTTTTCGGGGTGGCCATATTCGATGGAAAAGGGACCTGTTGTTACGGGACCAATACCCAGTTGGATGAAATATCCCTGCCGTCCCTGCCGGATGTCGGTCGGATAGGGGTGGCCTTTGAAAAGGTTCATCTGGTTGAAGGGTCTTACCTCCTGGATGTGGCCGTTCATGCCCGGGACGGGCATGCCTACGATTACCAGAGCGGGTGTTCTTCCTTTGCCGTCCGCTCGGCCAAAAAAGATACCGGGATCTATCGGATCCCCCACCGCTGGATTATAGATTAGAAAGCAGGTTTTTATGGAATCAGGGGATAAATTGGAACAAACCATCGATGTGGACCGAATAATGGAGCGGATCCGCGCCCG
>CAZVHO010000043.1:37682-39414 GCA_964627515.1 uncultured Thermodesulfobacteriota bacterium
CCGATCCTTATATTCAGATGATCCTCAAACACCAGGTGGCCTTTAATGTGGAACTGGTGCACCTGCTGAATCAAATGGCCCTGGATGTACGTTTTCGATGGTCCACCCAGGAAAAACAACTGGCCCTTCAGGAAAAACGCTTGTCCCTTCAGGAAAAGAGATCGGACCAGATGTCTGAGTCTTTAGAGGCCATCCGCCAGGAACTCAGGGCCGAAAAAAATGTTTTTGAAGAGGTCTTGTCTCAAGTTAAGGAGATGAAAAATCCGTCAGAAGAGACGGCCGGCCGAATGGTCGAACTGAAATCAAGGGTTCGGGAACCGGAATATGTTCACTTCGAAGACCTGCATCGCGGCAGCCAGGAAGAAATTAAGTGGAAACAGAAATATTATCTGTCTTATTTCAAGGATAAAGGGCCGGTCCTGGATATCGGCTGCGGCCGGGGGGAATTTTTGGAGCTTTTGAAAGAAGCCCAAATCCCGGCTTCCGGGGTGGATACCAATCAGGAAATGGTCCGCCAGGGTAAGTCCAAAGGTCTGGAAGTCATTCATGGTGATGGGTTGGTCTATTTAAAGGGGTTGCAGGATCAGAGCCTGGGAGGGATTTTTTTATCCCAGGTCATTGAACATCTGGATCCTGAAGCCCTCCGGGACCTGGTCCGGCTGAGTTTTGCCAAGCTGTACCCCGGTGGGGTCCTGTTGGCCGAGACCATTAATCCCCAGTGCCTGAGCACCTTCAGCGGGGCCTTTTATCTGGATCTTTCCCACCACAATCCGATCCATCCCGAGGCGGTCCGCTATCTCTGGGAATCCCTGGGCTTTCGGAAGGTGGACATCCTCTATGTCTCCCCTTTTCCAGAGGAGATGAAACTGAAAGAGATGGTTCGCCGGGAAGATGATTCTTATGAGGATGAACTGGCCCGGGTTTCAAACGAAAACACCCGGCAGCTTAATGACCTGTTGTATGGATTTCAAGATTATGCCGTGTTGGGGTATAAGTAGCGCTCATCCGGAAATGATATTTCCGGATGAGCGCTGTCAGCGATCAGCGGTCAGCTTTCAGAAAAATCCTTGAAGAAAGTGCTTTGGCTGACTGCACTATGCTGATAGCTGTCCGCTCCATACGGAAACCCGAGGTTTCCGTATGATAACTAAGTAGCGGTTCGAGGTTAAAGGTCCAAAATGAAAATCGCCTTTATCTGTCCTTGGTACGGGGCCGATATCCCCGGAGGCGCCGAAGCCGAGGCCCGGAGAACCGTAGAAAACCTCCATCAACGGGGAGTGGCGGTCGAGGTCTGGACAACCTGTGTCAAGGATTTCGAAGGGAATTGGGCGTTCAATGATTACCCGGCCGGAGATTATCAGGTCAACGGGGTTTTGGTCAAACGATTCCCGGTCGGCCCCCGAAACGGTGAACTTTTTGATACCCTGAACCGGCGCATCCTGGCCGGAGAAAAGCTTTCCAGGGAGGAAGAAGATCTCTTTTTCCAACACATGATCAACAGCCCGGCCCTTTATCAACACATCACCCGGCAGGGTCCGGCCTATCTTTTATTTTTTATCCCCTACCTGTTCAGTACGACCTATTACGGGGCCCGGATCTATCCGAACCGCTCCTTCATCATCCCCTGCCTGCATGATGAAGGCTATGCCCGTCTGGAAATCCTGGGTGAGTTGTTCCACCGGGTTCGGGGACTAATTTTTCACACCCGATTCGAAATGAAATTAGGACAGGC
>CAZVHO010000043.1:39514-41156 GCA_964627515.1 uncultured Thermodesulfobacteriota bacterium
CTGGATCTGGGCTTTGTTTCCAAACAGGACAAATATGATGCCTATGGCGGGGCCACCCTGTTTTGCCAGCCTTCGGTGATGGAAAGTTTTTCTATTGTCATTATGGAATCCTGGCTGTGCGGGACCCCGATCCTGGTCAATGCCCATTGTCCGGTAACCGTGGAACACTGCAGAAACAGCCAGGGAGGATTATTCTTCGGGGATTATCTCGAGTTTGAAGCCTGCCTGCAGGAAATACTGGATCACCCGGAGGCGACCCGGAAAATGGCCCAAAATGGCCGGGAGTATTGTCTTTCCCATTTCCATTGGGATTTAATCAGTCAACGCTACATGGAGTTGATACAGCAAACCTGGAAGGTCCTGGGGTCCTCCCCGGGAGCCGGGGCGGAGGAGGAAGCCGTGAAAAATCGGCCAAGACAGCATAAAGTTTCCATTCACCAGATGCTCCCGGATTTCGGGTATGGAGATGCCATCGGCAATGATGTCCTGGAAATCCAGAAGGCCTTGAAAGGTTTTGGATACGACTCGGAAATTTATGCCCAACATATCCATTCCAAATTAACCGGAGCGGCCCGTCCACCCTGGGAATATAAGGAAATCAGCAGCCCTGAAAACGTCCTGATTTTTCATTTCTCCATCGGCTCCGAACTGTCGGCGTTCGTAAAAGGGCTTCCGGACCGCAAGATCCTGATCTATCACAACATCACCCCTTCCCATTTTTTTAAAGGGATTAATGTCGAGGTGGAGAGACGCTGTGCCTGGGGTTATGAAGAATTAACTAACCTGGCCCCTTATTTCGACCTGGCCCTGGGGGTTTCGGATTTTAACCGCCGGGATCTGGAGCAGGCGGGTTTTCGAAAGACCGGGGTGTTACCTATTTTGGTGGATTTTAAAAACTATTACCTGGCCCAGGAGGCGGCTCTGAAGAAAAAGCTTCAGGACGGAAAGGTCAATATCCTTCATGTGGGAAGGCTGGTTCCCCAGAAAAAGATCGAGGACCTGGTCAAGGCCTTTTATCTGTTCCAGAAACGCCTTTTTCCCGAAAGCCGCCTGATTTTGGTCGGAACGGATAGTGGCGTCCGCAACTATAGCCGGGCCGTCAAAAACATGATTGAAGAACTGGCCATAAGCCAAAAGGTCCTGTTTGCCGGGTTTGCCTCTTTCCGGGAACTGATCACCTATTACCATTCGGCCCATCTCTATCTTTGCCTGAGTGAACACGAAGGGTTCTGTGTCCCCCTGATGGAAAGTATGTTTTTCGGGATCCCGGTTATCGCCTATCTGACCGGAGGCATCCCGGAGACCCTGGGAGGCTCCGGTGTCGGTCTGGTCCAAAAAAATTGGGAGGAGATTGCCGAAACGATGGCCCTGGTTCTGGAAGATAAAGGTCTTCGAGAAGATATTGTTAAAGGCCAGAAGGAAAGGCTTAAGGACCTCTCCCTGGAAAAAAACCGGGACCGGTTACAAGCCCATCTCAGGCCATTTTTGGAGGGCCATTGAATCGCATCAAAGGATTTTCCAAAAAACTGAATCGGGCTTATATTCTCAATAGCTTGATGACTACCGGCCATACCGGAAACCAGTTTGTCCGTTTCGCCCTGGTGGGCGGCAGCGGGGTCTTTGTCAATCTGGCGGTCTATTC
>CAZVHO010000044.1:0-14211 GCA_964627515.1 uncultured Thermodesulfobacteriota bacterium
TTAAAGATACATAGCCTTGCCCCGTTTTCCTGTCTTTGTAAGGTTCCTGACCGGACGCGAATTTGACTTCACGACCGGCATAGGCCACATGATAACTGTAATCATAACGAGGGAGCTGGGTTCCGAACAAAACATACTTAACCTGATCCATGGTTTCCAGATATATGGGCATTGCTACGGCAGCACTGGTTTCGGTGAGGAAAACACCGATCACCTTGTGCTCAAAATCAATCCAGGGCAGAAATCCAAAGGCCCCGGGGGAATAGGCTTCAACAACATTTCCTGTGGATTCATCGATCTTCAGCCAAACGCCGATGCCATAGCCCAGTTTTCCCCAGGGCGGATAACGATCCGCGAAGACAGGGCCAATAACCTTCAATCCTTTTGTCCGATCCGTCAACATGACCTCCAATGCCTTTTTCGATAAGATTTGCTTTCCTTGATAAAGCCCGTCGTTAAGGATCATGGTAAGAAATTTAGCAAAATCATCCAATGTGGTCTGCGCTCCCGCAGCAATGCGGGCATTCTTTGACACTTCCCCGCTTATGACCCCATAGTAGTTCGTCTGGTTCATCCCCAAAGGTTTGGCAATCCTTTCATCGAAAAGCTGAAACCAGGTCTTGCCGCCGGCTACTTCGACGGCTCTTCCGGCTGCCTGCATGGAAGCGCCTCCATATGCAAAGGCTGTTCCTGGAGAAGCAATGAGATCGAGCTTGGCGAGGAATCGGGCATTCTCCTCCAATGTGATATCGGTTTTATTTACGCTTATGTCTGATATGGGCATTCCCGACGTATGTGAAAACATCTGGCCGATGGTCATTTCCCCTTTTTCGCCCGTATAGCCCGGCAGATATTTGGAAACAGAATCGTCGAGGGATATCTTTCCCTCATCCACCAAAGCCATGATCACTCCTCCTGACAACCATTTGCTGCCAGAAGCAATAGGTACCACTTTATCCGTCGTCCACCCACCGAAACCTTTTTTGTAAACGACTTTCCCATCTTTGATTAATAACAGCGAACAGGCTTTCAGCACTTTGCCGTCAACGGCGGTCTGAAGCACTTTATCGACGGGGGCAAAATCGAAATGGGCCGCTAATACCCCACCGGGCTTTGATAAAAGTCCCAATATGACTGCTGTGATCAAGATGATTTGTATCACAAGCTTAACCTTTTCCTTGCTATATATTTCAGTTGTCACGTGCCCCTCTTACGAACCCGGCCAGTTCATCATTGAAGCGACTGGGATTTTCCCAAAATGGCGAGTGCCCCACACCTTCATACCAGGATATTTTCGCCCCAGGGATAACTTCGGCCGTATATTCTGCCGCTTCGGGCAGAACGATTTCATCCGCTTTGCCCTGGGTGATCAAAACGGGAACAGTAACCTTTGCCAAAACCTGCCTGTATTCCCCCGTCCACATGAGTGCACCCCTTATCACATAGGCCGGGCACGTCATGTTGAAACCGACGATGAGATCAAATTCTTCCGGCAGCAATGGTTTGGCAGTGCAGGCCCGCACAAATCCTCTCGTTCCGGCAAAACGGGTTTCAAGGTCGTCCGACATCATTGGACCGGCCAGATGATTCAAGGCTCCGGGACCATGAACCGGACGGTCCGGATCCGAAAACGTTCTGGAACCCACGAAATTTATACCGCTGATGCTGCCGTCTCCATAATGGGCAAGGTACTCTGCGACAACCCGTCCCCCCATGGACCACCCCACAAGGACCGGTTTCACAAGGTTATAGGCATCAATAATGGTATGAATTTCATCGGCCCAACGTCTGCCTTCCATATAATACTCCGGAGAAGATGGTTTATCCGAAGCCCCGTGCCCACGCAGATCGCACGTAATCATACGGAAGTCCTTAGCCAATTCACTGCGCGTTTGTTTCACGAAGGAGAGATAACTCTGGGAAATACCGTGAATAAAAAGGACCGCTTGTCCCTCGGGATTGCCCCACTCCTGCGTATAGATACTCAAACCATCGGCTGTTTTGACCCTCCTCTCGATGAAGTCCGTCGGCGTGTGGACAGTAATGGCTACACCACCGACACGAATCTTATCCACACTAACCCTTCCTCCCATGGACCCACCTCCTCATGATGTTGATTCAACCGGCTCAACTCGCCCTTACCGAGTTGAACCGGTTCAGAATCCGGTTATTTCCGTATTGACTTTATAGGCCGGCCCAAAGTTTCCTTTAGGCGGCCTTCTCAGCGATATCGATGATGCGGGCAGATCGATAATATACAAATGACGTCAGTAACAACAATATCGTTGCCGATGAAATCGCCAAACCTAACGACCCCGTGTAATCGCTGATCGCCCCGACGGCAACCGGACCGAGTCCCAACCCGATCAAATTTGAGAAAAGAAACACCGTGGCTGAGGCCAGCGACCGTTTCGATGCGATGACGGAGGTCTGGATCAAGGACAGGCTGGGGGCATAATGAAACTGGTAGGCAATCGAGGCAACGACCAAGCATATAGTCGTCACAGGCAAACTACGAGTATTAAGCGCCACGACATACAACGGCATGGAGACAATAACGCCGATCGCAGGCAAAAGCGCCAGCCATCGTAACCCAAAACGCTTGGCCAGATAGTCGCCGAAAAATCCCCCGACAAATATGCCCAAACCGCCGCCCAGGATAAACATCGCAGCCATAACACCTCCTACCTGGGTATGCGAGAGTGCATAGGTTCTTGACAAGAAGGGGGGCAGCCACGAAATGATGGAAAAACCAACCATGACGGCTACGACATGGGCGAACGTCACGTTGAAATATATTTTGTTCCGGAACAAGGCCAACATCGATTTTCCTAAGCCTTCATCTACCGTGTGTTCCTTTTTAGCATCCGACGCCCCGCGCATTGGTTCAGGGATGGTTAATTTTACAAGCAAGGCCATCAAAATGCCGGGTATGCCCACAACGAAAAAGGCCGTGCGCCATCCGTAATGTTGTGCAATGTACCCGCCGAGAAGGACTCCAAAAGCGGCCCCGAACATCTGCCCCAAGGAATAGATGGAAAGGGCGCGGGACCGTTCCGCCTTGCTAAAATAGTCGGAGATGATGGAATGGGCGGGCGGCGTGCCTCCGGCCTCTCCAACACCGACGCCGACGCGGAACAGGGCGAGTGACCAGAAACCGCCAGCAAACCCGCACAGGGCGGTCATGAAACTCCAGAAAGCAATCGATACCGAAATGATGTTGACACGATTCAAGCGATCGGCCAGTCTGGCGATGGGGACGCCGAGAAGCGAGTAGAATACGGCAAACGAAAACCCGGTCAGCAATCCAAGCTGGGTATCGGATAAATGGAATTCCAGCTTGATCGGTACCTGTAAGATGGTCAGTATCTGACGATCGATAAAATTCAAGCAGTAGGTAACTGCGAGTACGATCACGATATATGTTCGAAGTCCTTTTTTTGTTTCCATAGTTATACCCCTATAATTTACGATGGTTAAAACTCCAACATCCGCCCTACTCAGTACATCACAACTCCCTGTCAGCAATAAGGATATACATCGGCCGATGTCCCTCTATCCCCGCCCGACTCCGTGAAGCCCCGCCTTCACTAAGAGTTCAGCAGACCGGTGAATTCGCTCATGTCCTTTACCTCTTCGAGGTTGAGAGCTGTCTCGATCACTAGTTCCGTCCTTTCCCGAGAAAGAGGCTTCCTGCCGTGCCGGACGCAATCCTTGAACTTAGCGATCAGGTCAGCGCCCCCGATAGGATTTTGGGGATGACCATATAGCGTCTCGACTCTCTTGCCGAAGGTCTCCCCCCCTTTGGTACGAACATCTACAGCGGCGGGGGTAAAGATCCCGAATCCCGGATCGATTCTATAATAAACTCTTCCGGCCATTTCCAAAACCTGAGGGGCATCAAGACGATCGAGGTAAAAATCGTCGATCTGCACCTCCTTCCCGGTGAATGCCACGCCAAGAGCGAAAGGAAGAGAAAATTTCGCAGCGATGCTTGATCTTGGTTTTGCTTTGTCGTCTCTCGGTTCACATAGATGACTGGCGACAAATTCCCCCACGGTAACGGTGACTTCTTCAATCTGAGACGGATCGACATCATGTTCTTTTATGATGTCCAGCGCCGCCTGGATGTAACCGTGTGTTTCTCTGGCGACCGGCCAGGGTTTGATGCTCACTTCAGCGCCTCTGAAATCCTTTCCCAAGCCTGAGAGGAGGATGGAGGGATCGTGTTCATCCTTGTAATAGTTCTTCAGCATCTTCTCGATCCCGTCCTTGCTCCCGGTAATGCCTCTGCTGGCCATTAGGGCGCAAAATACCCCTTCCCTGTTCGTGAACCCGTCCCGGATGTCCCGGATGCCCCGTATGTCCGAACTCGGGTCCAGTATCCCCTCAATGGTACCAAAGACACGGTTCACAGCGATTCCAAAGGCATTCACCATCTGGTCCTCAGAGAGTCGCAACAGCTTCCCGGCGCCAAGCGTTGCGGAGAAAACGCCGAATATCGAGAAAGGAAACCAGGGATGATTGGCCATCGCTTTTCCTACGGAAGCGGACAGCCTGACAGAAAGATCATTGCCCAGAGCGATGGCCGTTATGAACTCCCTACCGCCTATTCCGCCGGTCTTCTCTGCGGCGGCCAGTGCTGCGGGGAAAACGTTTGCGGAAGGGTGATGCGGATAGTCATCCGAAACATCATCATAGTCCAAGGCGTGGGCAAGGGACCCATTGACAAAGGCCGCCATGGTGCAAGGGGCCTTCCCTCCGAAACCTATGATCGTGCTTTCCTTTATTCCTCCTTGTTCCTTGACCATCTCGTATACGGAACCGCAAGCCTTATCCAATGTCGTCGCCGGAAACATGACTCCCAGGGTGTCCAGGATATTCCTCTTGGTCACTTCCCTGGTTTCGCCGGAGAGATCTTCATAGCGCGTTCTTGTGTTTTCAATCAGTTTCTTCGTGAGGTCCACTTTCCTCTCCTTTTTTATTTCCCGTAATGCCTGTTCCGTGTAATCATTCAGTAAATTCCTTCACCCCGGGGTCACCTGGTACAAGCCATCATTCCGACAACCCCACCGTATGAAGTCTCTTTCGGCCCAATCGACACGCTCACTTCACCGCTTTTTCAAGTGAAAATTGCTTGCGGAGCTCCACTTTCAGTACCTTTCCAATGGCATTTCTTGGTATTGCCTTGACGGTGTGAACAACTTTGGGGGCTTTGTATCCGGCGATCTTTATTTTACAAAAGGCCTTCAGCTCATCGACTGTCAATTCAGCCGCACCACTCTCGAGAACAATAACGGCAGTGACGACCTCACCCCATCCGCCCGGGTTAGGATCCCTGAGGCCAATGACAGCGACGTCGGCAATGGATGGATGTTTACACAGCACATCCTCCACTTCCTTCGAATAGACGTTTTCCGCACCCGTCTTAATCATATCCTTCTTGCGATCCACAATATACAGAAAGCCTTTCTCATCAAACCTGCCGAGATCCCCGGTGTGAAGCCACTCCCTTGTATACAGCTCTTTTGTGGCCTGCTCATTTTTCCAATAACCGGGCACCGTGGTTTTGCCGCGAACCATGACTTCCCCGATCTTGCCTGTGGGAAGAGGTCGATTATCTTCGCCCCAGATCTCAACTTCAATGCCTCTAAAGGGCTTTCCACAGGTTTCAGAATTCTCAAAAGAGTCCTCACCCATAACAAATGTAACGGTTCCGGTGCACTCTGTCGTTCCATAAACGCCCATGAAACGACAATTCAGCTTTTCACAGAACCGTTTCATTTTCTCGGCATAGGCGGATCCCAGGCCCCCACCTCCGACAACCATGCGAAGGCATGAAAGGTCTAACTTTTCACGTTCCAGTGTCTCTAAAATGATGCCGTCGACCGGCGGAGGAACCAAGGCAAGGGAAATTCTCTTTTCTGCTATGATATTCGCTACCTTCGTAATGTCCAATTTCTTGCCCATGGTCACATTTTTTCCACCCCTGATCAGAGTCGATCTTGTCCTGATGAGACCGGCTTGATGAAAATAGGGCATGAAGGCCAGGTAAACATCTTCCTGAGACGTCTCAAGCACCTCCGCCGTCAATTCATCTTGAGTAATCGAACCCTCGTGCGTCTGGAGCGCGCCTTTCGGCGTGCCCGTTGTCCCGCTCGTATAAATCAGCAATGCGGGATCTTTAGGGGATACAGATGGGCGATCTTTGATCGGAACACCGGAACTCGCCAGCTCATCCGTCTTATATTTCGCCCCTGCCACCTCACCGATGCCGATTAAAAATCGTAAAGAAGGACAATGGGCTGAAAATACCGCCCAACGGGAGGCATGACTCTCGTCGATGACCATGATCGTGGACCAGACATCGTTGACCATCCAAATCATCTCATTTTCGGATAGTCGGGTATTGATAACGTGAAGCATGGCTCCAATCATCGCCGTGGCATAGTGATAGCAGATATAATCCATAGAATTTTCAGCAAGGAGGGACACCCGATCTCCCCTTTTGATTCCAAAGGCGACAAGCGCCCCTGCCAGGCATTCGATCCTTTGGAAAAGTTGAGCAAAGGATATCTCCTTCCCCATATTTTCAAATGCGATTCTATCCGGGTAAATTGATACTGCCTTCTGTAAAACATCATGCAATAATTTCATGTTTACACCACCCTCCTTACAAGAGCATCTCAAATCGTTCCAAGAATGATCAGGTCGTTCTTTAAGCAGGCCGCAGACCCGATCACTCCATGAACACCTGGGTTTGACAAGGTCCCTTCCGGCTATGCCCGGAGAATAATGGATTCCGGCATCTCAACGACTCTGGCACGCAGATACTCGCCCAGCGCTTTCGCCTGGGGGTCCATTCTTGTCGATGCCGCTGCGCCTTCCCCAAGAAAACCCTTGATATAGAAGTTCACAGCCAACAGGTTGGGAAACTCATATCGTTCAATATCATATTGGCTTAAATCCTTGAGAAGTTCCTGCAATTTTTCCGCTGTCAGAAATTCCTTCAGGAAAGCATAGGCTGCAGGCGTCTTTCCCCACACACCGAGATTGGCGTTGCCGCCCTTATCGCCGGAACGTGTCGCAAAAGCACGGCCCAGTGGCAATCTGACCATCTTTCCCTTCGGCGCCGGAGGAATGCTGACCGCTTTCTCTGATGGAATGGGGACCGCAGAATCCGGGGAAACGGACTCAATGAAGGCTTCCTTTTCACCCAAAACGACCTTCTGCTGGATATGCTTGGTTGAAATAAGCGCCGGCCAGTGGACGATGGTCGGGCTCCCCTTTCCGGGAGGCGCCGTGGCCGTGAAGCCGGGGATATTGGCCAGACCAAGCTCCACAATCTTTGAGGAGAACTTGGCAACCTTTTTCGCATCCGGATCCATCACCGAAACACGCAGATAAGCGAAAGCCTCTTCGTAGGTTTGGGGATCATCCTTATCGGACCGGATAAGTTGTATATCCTCCACTGCAAATTGTCCGCGGCCACCCAGACTCGCGAACAATGCCTCCTCAAAAATTTTCGCCTTCTTCTCGATGTCAAGACCGGTCAAGACGATCGTCATGGAGTTACGGTTGCCACTCATATTGTTGATGCAGACCTTGGTGGTCGCGGGGGGCGGCTCGCCCTTGATTCCGGTCAGTTTTGTCCGGTCCGGTCCTTCCTGGGATAGTTCAATCGTATCAAACCGCGCCGCCACATCCGGCGTCAGATATTTCGGGCTCCGCACCTCGTAAATAAGCTGCGCCTTGACGGTATCGACAGACACCAGGCCGCCCGTGCAGGGATGCTTTGTGATAACGCAGGAACCGTCCGCGAATATCTCGGCGATTGGGAAGCCCACATGGATGTACGAGGGAACCTCGTCGATGAAGGAATAATTTCCTCCAGTCGCCTGGCACCCGCATTCGATGACATGTCCGGCAACAGCGGCACCGGCCAGCTTGTCCCAATCCTGACGCTTCCAGTCAAACCACCAGGCGGCCGGCCCGACCACCAGGGAGGCATCCGCAATACGACCGCCTATTACAATATCCGCCCCCTGGGTCAAGGCCTCCGCAATCCCCCAACCCCCCAGATAGGCATTGGCCGTAATAGGCATGGACCTGGAATCCTTCAGAGCCAGGCCTTTGTCTAAATGCCTGAAGTCTTCTCCCTTTCCCTGCAAATCGGCAAGGCGGGGCATCAGATCATCCCCTTCAATATAGGCAATCTTCGGATGAATGCCCAGCGTCTCGGCGATCTTTTGAAGCTCTTTCGCCAATCCCGCCGGATTCAATCCGCCGGCGTTGGAAACAATCTTTATCCCTTTATCCAGGCATTCGCCCATGACCTGTTCCATTTGTTTTAAAAAAGTGGGAACATAGCCGGTCTCCGGCTTCTTCATCTTGTGGCTGAAGAGTATGGCCATGGTCAATTCAGCCAGATAGTCCCCGGTCAGGATATCGATTGGGCCTCCCTGGACCATCTCTCTGGCAGCGGTCAGACGGTCACCAAAAAAACCACTGCAATTGGCAATGATCACTTTATCTCTGTTTTGATTCTTGGGTCTCATTATTAGGTATTCCTTTTATATAGTCGATAATTTAGTGCTCATCCGGAATGGATGAGAGCTGTTCGCTCCGTCCGGAAACCCGAGGTTTCCGGACGGAATTATTTACCGGTGAAATTCGGCTTCCTCTTTTCCATAAAGGCCATAATACCTTCTTTGGCATCCTCCGTCATCGCCACTTCCTTGAGTTTCTCTGAAAGATAATTCAAGGCCTCTTTCAAAGACAAATCCGCTGCTTCGTAAAAGGCCTGTTTCCCGATTTTCATTCCTATGGGACTCTTGGACGCCAGACTCTTGAGCACTTTGGCGACCTCCTCGTCCAAACTCGCGGCGGGCACGACCCGGGTGATCAGTCCCATGGCCAAAGCCTCCTGGGCCGTCATCTGCGCGCCCAGGAGAATCATCTCCATGGCCTTCTTCTGAAGGACATTGCGAAAAATCAAGGCGCCGATCATCATCGGCCACAACCCAACATTGACTTCCGGCGTGCCGAATTTTGAGTCGTCGCTGGCAATCACCACGTCGCAGGCCAGCATAAAGCCCATCCCCCCTGCCAGACAGTAGCCCTTGATTCGCGCCACTGTTGGTTTGGGAAAACTTACGATCCTGTTTAAGAGGTTTGCGTAATCTACGAATAGATCCTTGCCGTCCGAAGTCGTAGCGCCACTGAGCTGCGCCCCTGTACAAAAGGCCTTGTCCCCCGCCCCCGTCACTTGAATAGCCTTCACAACTTCATCCTGCTCCGCCTGATCCAGGTATTCATGAAAAAGCCCTATCGTTTCAGGTGTAATGGCGTTTTTCTGCCTTTCATTATTAATCAGAAAATAGCTAATTCCATCCTCAACCTTATAAAGTAACTTTTTTTCTTCCATTCAACTGCCTCCTGAGTATAATTTAGCCGATCAAATGGTGCTATCTTGTTTTGATTATAAATCTATTTAAGCATTTATCGTGCCGTAAATATTAGGCTGTTAAATCGTTTGGTTATAATATTATCGTTTTTATTTGGTCCCAATTATCGCAACATATTGCGACAGGCATCGCAATATGTTGCGATAACTCCTTGACAAAAATTATCGGATTGATTAAATAACATTGCATTGATTGGAACTATAGCACCTTTTTTTATAGACTTTTATAATTAAAGCCACCGGTATTTTTTCCTCATATGCTATCCTCCCAAGTAAGCCTGTTTGATATGAGCATCGGTAGTCAGTTTTGTACTCGGCCCTTCCATAACGATCCGACCGGTTTCCAGCACATAGCCTTTTCCGGCTAAACGAAGGGCTATGCGAGCATTTTGCTCGACCAGGAGCACAGAAACCCCCTTTCGATTGATCTCTTGGATGATTTCGGCCACCTGCGCCACAATCAAAGGGGATAGCCCCATGGTGGGTTCATCTAAAAGCATCAGCTTGGGCCTGGCCATCAGAGCCCGGCCGAAAGCCAACATTTGCTGCTCGCCGCCGCTTAAATTGCCTGCCCGTTGCTTTTTCCTTTCTTTTAATCTCGGGAAAAGGCTGTATTGTTCGTTTAAATCTTTCTCCACCTCTTTGTGATCTTTACGCGAGAAAGCCCCCAGAATCAGGTTCTCTTCTACCGTCATAGTTGAAAAAACATGCCGACCCTCGGGAACATGGACCATCCCCCCCTCGACTATTTTTTGAGGACTGGTTTGCCGGATATTCTTCCCCTCATACCAAATTTCCCCCCTGATCGGTCTTATCAGTCCGGAGAGGAGCCTTAAGGTGGTGGTTTTCCCGGCCCCATTGGCTCCGATCAGGGCTACGATTTCCTTCTGATCAATATTCAGGGAAATATCCCTTATAATCTCCACTTGATCATAATAAAAAGTGATCCCATTGGCTTCCAGCAACATAATAGTTCTTCTCCTAATCTCTTCCCAAATAGGCCTCTATGACTTTTTCATTTTGTTGTATTTCTTGAGGAAGCCCTTCAGCAATCAGGCTGCCGAAGTTGATGGCCACAATGCGGTCGGAAAGTCCCATCAGAACTTTCATATTATGTTCGATGATGACGATGGTAATCCCTAATTGCTTTTGAATTTTTTGAATATGCCTGATCATGTCGTCACTTTCGGTGGGGTTCATACCGGTCACCGGTTCGTCCAGTAAAAGTATTTCCGGCCGGGAGATTAAGGCAATACAGACTCCCAACTTTCTTTGATGGCCGTGAGGTAAATTTTTTGCCTGCACCTCTATGAATTTATCCATTTCCATGAAATGGATCGCCTCCAGGGCCTTTTGCCTGGAATAGTTCTCCATTTCTTTATATTGTCGGGTATGGAATAAAGCACCCCAGAGGCTATAATTCATTTGAAGGGTTGATCCAACCACAACATTTTCCAGCACCGTCATGTCCCGGTAGAGGATGGTGGATTGAAAGGTTCTGGCAATGCCCCTTTTAGCCACTTCGTGGGGGGCTAATCCAGTCAGCTTTTCTCCTTTAAAATTTATCCGGCCCCGGCTTGGTTTATAGACCCCGGTAATCACATTAAAAAGAGTGGTTTTCCCGGCGCCGTTTGGGCCGATGAGCCCAACGATTTCCTCCTGGCGGACCTGAAAAGATAAATCCTGAAGGGCGGTTAATCCGCCAAAATTTTTGCTTATTTTTTCCAGCTCAAGTAATACCAACGTTGATCTCCTTATCGGCCAAAGGTTTATTTTTTCTCCGGGAGAAAATCGACTGGACTTTAACCGGCAGCGAGATCAGTCCTTCGGGAAGAAACAGGATGATAACCATCAAGAGAATCCCGAAAGAGAGGATTTCCAGGTGATGTGTTTTCCGAAGGAATTCCGCTACCACGGTCAGAAACCCGCCACCGACAATAGCCCCCCAGAGGCTCCCTATCCCACCAACCTGATAATAAATTAAAAACAGGACCGCCTGAATAAGGGTGAACATATCCGGATGAATCACCGTGGTATAATGCGCATAAAAACTCCCATACATACCCGCCAGAAAACAGGCCAGGACAAAAGTCATAACTTTATAAGACATGATGTTAAGACCGACACTCTCGGAGATTTGGGGCGCCTGCGCAATGGAACGAAGGATAAGGCCGAAATGGGATTTTTCAAACCGATGGCAAAGGCCCAAGGTCAAAAGGGTCAGCAGAAAAACAAGATGGTAATAGGAGTCATGGCCGGTGAAGGTTAAACCGAAAAGGGGGTTCGGCCGGGGGATCTTGGAAATGCCATTCACCGCTCCCAGCAATTCCCAGTTTCCGATAATCAAAAGAACCACTTCCCCGAAGGCCAGGGTGGTGATGATGAAATAGATTCCCTTGGCTCGCAGAGTAACATACCCGATAAAAAAGGCGATCAGAGCGGCAGTGATGGCGCTGACCGGAAGTCCCAGCCAAAAAGACCAGCCCAGACTTTTGACCAGCAGGGCCGAAGTATAGGCTCCGATGGCCATGAAGGCGGCATGGCCGATGCTGATCTCTCCAGCCAAAAAAATCAGCCGCACACTGGCTGCCATACCGATATTAAGAGCAGCCATGATGAAAACATGGACCCAATAGGGGCTGATCCATCGAGTCGAGGGGATTACCAGGAGAAAGAGAATAAGGAGGATTGAGAACACCCTTTTAGCAGATAATAATTTATTCATGGCCCAGCAATCCTTTCGGCCTTACAATAATCATGGCGATAATCATGATGAAGGCGAAAATGCCCCCTATGGTCCCCCCAATATAAGTGGTGGAAAAGGCATTTACCATTCCCAGGAGAAGCCCTCCAAGAACCGAACCGGGGATACTCCCCATTCCTCCCAGAACGATGACCGCCAGAGAATTGTTAACGGCTGGAATTCCCATATAGGCATTCACTTTAAAAAGGGGAAGAATCATTACCCCGGCCGCTGCCGCTAAAGCGGAACTGATGCCGAAACTCATGGAATAAACCAGATCGATGTTGATCCCCTGCAAAATAGCGGCTTCCGGATCTATGGCGACGGCGCGTAAGGCCCGCCCCCACTTAAACCGGTGCAGAAAAAAGAACATGGAGGCCATGATCAGGAAGCAAAAAATAATGATCATCAAACGTTCCAGAGGAATAAAAACGCCGCCAAATTGCAAGCTGCCATGAAAGGGAGAGTCGATCGATAAGTCATTTTCAGTAAAGGCCAATAAAGCGAATCCTGATAAAATCAGACTGAGGCTCAGAGATATAATCATGCTGGGAATCAGCCTGTCCCGGAACGGCCGAAAGATATATCTTTCGATCAGGACTCCCAAAAAAAACATCACGGCCATGGTGAGAACCATGGCCGGAAAAAAATGGACTCCCATAAATTCGAGTAAAAAATACCCGATAAACCCGCCCAGCATATAAAGTTCTCCATGGGCGAAGTTAAAGATATGCATCACCCCAAAAACCAACGTCAGACCTGAGGCGACCACCACATACGTCAGGCCTAAAAGTATGGCATTAAATATCGTCTGTTCAAGCATGGGTATACTTCCCCTCTATCTGGTCAATCACCTACTTCTTTTTATCCACCACAGGGGCGGGTTCAGGCTCCACGGGGGGCATTAGACTTATTAACATATTAGTGCAGCCTTTTACCTGAGCAATGAAAATGGGCTCCAACAACTGATGCGGGATTCCATATCTTTTTTTCCCTCCCCATTTGACCGGCCCGAATAATCGGCTGTTAGGAGTCGTCGTCTCAATGGCCTTCAAAACTTTGGTCGTATCCAGGCTATCGGCTTTCTGTAAACCCTGGACAATAATGTCCAAAGCCGTTGCCAAAACAGAGGCCTCACCCCATTCCCCCCATCGGGCCATATACTCGTCGTGCCACTTTTTTATTGGTCCGGGAATAATGGTCAGGGCGCTATGGAGATAACCTTCGGCGTTTTCTTTCCCGGCCACCTTACACAGCTTATCGGCATCATGGCCGGCCGAAGAATAGGCCAGTCCTTTATAGCCCATCTGTCGGGCTTGTTTAAGGATTAACCCGATATCTCCAGTCCCTCCTGACATGGCCAGGAGATCCGGTTGATTTTTCAAAACCCGGGTGAGCAGCGGATAAAAATCATTGGTATTTCTCTGATAATATTCTTCGGCGACCATATTAAATCCGTATTTTTTCCCCACCCACATGTATTCGGCATTGACGGTCCATCCTGTCTCGTCATTGGGGCTCAACACGGCCATTTTCTTAACATTAGGATATTTTTCTTTGATCCACTTAAACATGGGGGGAACGTTTTCCCCCATTAAAGAAAGGGCCCTGAAAGCGAATGGGCGTTCCGGACCTAAGGACTTAGGCGACTGGCAGGAAACGAAGGTGATGACTTTATTGGCTTCAGTTATTGGACTGGTGGCCGTGCACAAGGCCGACCCGATAGGCCCTAAAATAAACTTAACCTTATCATCAAAAATGAGTTTGTTGGTTACGGTCACGGCTTCGCTGGGGCTGAATTTATCATCCTCAGCAATAATTTCAATTTTATACCGCTCGCCCTGGACCGTGATTCCACCAGACGTATTGATCTGCTCGGCTATCAACTGGGCCCCCTTTTTCCAGGCCAGCCCCCAGGGCGCTCCCGGTCCGGTCATGGGCGCAACGAGACCTATTTTTAATGGTTTTTCCGCTCCCCAGGTCGATACGGATAAGGTCGATA
>CAZVHO010000044.1:14311-32818 GCA_964627515.1 uncultured Thermodesulfobacteriota bacterium
AGGTCGATACGGATAAGGTCGATAACAGGATAAAAGCAAAGATAAAAATTTTTTTCATTTCTTGGACCTCCTTAATTGGTTTAATTTTCATCCAAAAAACTCTTTACGGAAGTATCAAGCAGTTATCGTGCCATAAATATTAAGAAGTTAAATCATTACCTTATAATATTAGCGCCTTTAATTAATCCTAATTATCGCAATATATTGCGTTATAAATCGCAATATATTGCGATAATTCCCTTGACAGAAATTATCGGATCGATTAAATAACTTTACTTAGAATTCAAAAGTCAGAATCCAGGAATCATGAGAAAAAATCAAATTCCCCCTTTACCAAAGACCGCAGAAAACCAGCCCCTCCTCTCTTTGACTGCCCTGTTTGAGGAAAACTTTTCGATTGACTGGATCGTCACGCTCACATCCAGCAAGCCGTCATCGGTCTTGAGCCTATTGGAAAACCTCGTCGACACCGGGTGGCTCAATCGCCAAAAACCAGGTCTTTACCGTTTTGCCAAGGTTCAGGAACGTCTGGAGGTAATGAAACAATTTACCCCGGACGAAAAAAAGGCCGCCCATATCCGTATCATTTCCCTTTTATTAGAAGAACCGTTGGAAGATAACGAAAAGGCCGTCCATCTCTACCCCCATTTATTACAGATCAATAATGAGGTGGCGGGCTGCCGCTGGCTTAAAAAGGCAGGGGATATCTTCCTGAAAACATACCAGACTGAACAGGCCTTGGTCTGCTACCAAAAGGTAATAAACGATTTGACCAGCCTTCAGGATGAGGAGGCCGACTTCCTTTTTATTGAAACAGCCATTCGGTATTCTAAAGTTTCTATGGGCGGCCAGGAAACATCCAAGCTGATCTCCCTGTTGAAAACGGCCCTGAAAAAAACGAAAAATTCCAGCGCTCATCAGGCCCAGGAAGCCCTTCTTAAGATGGAATTGGCTAAAAACGAATGGCTTCGCTCTCGATACCCCGCAGCCCTGAAATATTTCCAGGAGGGTCGGTCCTTAGCCGAAAAAACCAAAGACGATCACATTAGGCAAAAAACCATTTTATTCAATATCTATTTTTATTTCTGGCAGGGGCGGTTCAAAGATATTATCCAGGGATATGAGAATTTTTTACCGCAGATCACCCGTTTTCCCAAGGAAAAATTTCAATTGCGAGCGGTTAGCCTGGCCGCACACGCTTACGCTCAGGCCGGGCAGTTCAACCAGGCCCTGGGCATGCTCGATGCCCTGCAAAAATATACTGAAGAAATAGGAGACCGGCACACGCAGTGCTATGTAGTGGGTAATATCGGGATGATTATGCTCAATATGCGAAAACTAGATGAAGCGTTTCACTATCACCAGCGTTGCAAAGACCTGTCCAGGCAGGCCTATAATAAATGGATGACCTACAGCACGACCTTATCTCAAGCTTATTTTTATTACCTTATGGGCGATCAGGAACAGGCCGTTTCTTCTCTTCGTGAATTTGACCAACTCCGCTCGAAAATGCAGGTCTTCGTTTCACCTGTTCCCTCCTATTTTATGGAGCTCTGTTGGGCCATCGAACAGGGAAAACTGCTCCATAAGGCGGAGTACTCATTGCAAAAAGAAATTCAAAAGGCCTTCAGATCAGAAAATATTTTTATCAAGGGCCTGGCCTATAGATACCAGGGATTTTTGAAAGAGAAGGAAGGGGCTTCAAGCGAAGAAATTATACAATCTTTTCAGCTTTCCGTTAAGTGGCTGGAGGCCTCTGGTGGCTTATTCGAAATGGCCAAAACACAACTGGAAATGGCCCGACGGTATTTATGGCTGGAGAATGTGGAAAAAGCCAGGGAAATGGTCATAATGGCCTCAAAGATATTGTCCGCCCCCAATGGAACACTGGTTCCCGATGAATTTAAATACTTGATCGATGAAAAACGGTCCACAGGCCATATTGCCCTTGATGAAATATTGAAATTAGGACAGGAAATTGCAAACATTCGAGACAGCCGGACCCTGGTATTGCAGATTATCTCTACCGTCAACCGAATAACCAAGGCGGAGCGGGGGGCTATCTTCCTGATGGAGGGCGAAAAATTATTTCTCAAGGCTTCCCAGAATCTTACCCCATCACAAATCTCCGATCCCATTTTTTCTTTTCCCATGAAAGTGATCGAAGAAACAGCCCGCACCGGGAAAGGATGTATCAGGGAAATAAATGCCCAAAATTCCGGCCACCTTCCAATGTCTGATGGAGGTATCCGTTCCATCATCTGTGTCCCTATGATTCTCCGGGGGCAGGTAAAAGGCGTCCTCTACCATGACAACCAGTTTATACCCAGCGCCTTTAAACCGTTGGATCAGGAATTGCTGGCCTATTTTGCCGCCCAGGCCGCCATTGCTCTGGAAAACGTCACCTCTTTTGAGAAAATCCAATTAGAGAATCAGAAGCTCCGTCTGGAGAAAGAATATCTTGAGGAGCAATATCGCACCCGAATGCATTGGGGAAATATTATCGGCCACAGCCCGGCCATCAAACAGGTCATGGACCAAATAAAGAAGGTGGCCGGAACGGATTCCACCGTGCTCGTTCGTGGAGAAACCGGGGTCGGTAAGGAGTTGGTGGCTAATGCCATCCACCAAAACAGTTTGCGTCAGGACAAGCCCTTCATCGTCGTCCAATGCAGCGCCCTGCCGGAAAATCTTATCCAAAGCGAATTATTCGGTCATGAGAAAGGGGCCTTTACCGGTGCCTTTAAACGCAGGATTGGGAGGCTTGAGCTGGCCAACGGAGGGACCTTTTTCATGGACGAGATCGGGGACCTCTCCTTGGAAGTCCAGGTCCGTCTCTTAAGGGTCCTTCAAACAAAGCGTTTCGAACGGGTCGGAGGCAATGAAACCCTCCAATCCGACTTCCGGCTTATAGTGGCCACCAATCGCGATTTGGAAATGGCGGTCAAGGAAGGTAAATTCCGGGCGGATCTTTTCTATAGACTGAATGTTTTTCCTATCCATGTACCCCCCCTTAGAGAAAGAAAGGAAGACATCCCTTTGCTCTCTCAACACTTTCTTGTCATGCATTCCAAAAGGCTGGGAAAAGATTTCCGGGAAATAAACCGGGAAACATTAGCCGCCCTTGCCCAATACAATTGGCCGGGTAATATTCGCGAATTGGAAAACACCATAGAAAGGGCGATGATTTTAAATCAACCCCCGGTTATAAAAAATATCGATCTTCCCTTGGCCCCCAAAGGTCCACACGATTTCAATCCATCCGGCCTCGACGAGAATGGGTTTACCCTGGAGGACAACGAACGCCGTCACATTCGATGGGCGCTTCAACAAACCAAGGGGCGGATCAGCGGTCCCGGGGGGGCGGCTGAACTTCTGAAAATCAACCCCTCAACCTTGAGATTCCGGATAAAAAAACTGGGAATACCTTTCCAGAAACCTCGAACCAATGGGTAATTTTTAATGCATAAACAGCACAGCCGAATTAATCCCCCGATGGCGGCGCTGGATGCCGTATTGATCACCACCCGCGGCACAGGTCGGGAGTTGATAGATTGAGCAACAAAAAACCCCCGGGGTTGTCCCCCGGGGGGGTTGAATCAGAACCTATTTAAAATTAGAATACAAACCGGAACTGTACGCCGCCCGCCCATTCCTTACCCAGTTCGGTTTTAGCGGCATCGTTGGGTTTCTTGCCGGAATCGTACAGGGTGAATTCCAGAATCAGATTGAAGCCCTTAAGACCTGAAAAGACTCTCGACTAAAATTTCCTCCCTTTTGAAAACCAACCCCTCGATTAGCTGGTTTGAAGGCTCGAAATCATCCAGAAAATCGGTGGAGTCATGGGTATCCCAAAATTCCCTAAAACAATCTAAGCAGCTTTTACTTCGACTCGGTAGCCAAGGCTTGATAAAAAATCATAGCAATCTTCCCAGGTCAAGCCAAAGGCTTTCACATCCGCAACACCGACACGTGCGATTACATTACGCAGAATGGGGGCATCTTTGGGATCAAGTTCCCCTTCGTTCATCACATTCTCTGCCCAATCCACTAACTGCGCAAGTGTAAGCTTATGGTTGAGGTACTCCACCAGGTGATCACGCACGGTTTGACGCATAATCATGGTTCAATCTCCTTTTGTTTTCTGGTGTCCCTTGTCCACAGGAAACTTCTCGTGAATTTCGACAAGATTGCCCTGTTCATCATAAATCTCCTGGAAAAACAAGACCGTTTTCTCCGCCGAGTCCACTATCTTCACATAGCGCGCTCCCCATCCCCAGCGCCCCTCCACATCAAGCCAATATCTCCGTCCCCCATCGGGTAGTTCTTCCCAGTTTGGAAACTTAAGCTCGTTTTCGGTTTGAGTCGCCATGATTTTTTTGATGGATTGCAATCCCTTTAATTCATGATAAGTATACATCCCGACAGCGCAAAATGCAAATTTTATACGTATTTGTCAATATAAAAGATTTGATCCCGGTCCCTGGGATCGGATTGGGTGGCCGGAATAACTCGGAATACACATTGAACTTGAAGCTTCAGTTTTTTGTTTTTTATTCAAACTTTTCAAATGATACGAAATTGCTTGAAATGATAATAACTTATAAGCAAATAGGGTGAAAATGTCAAGAAAAAATCGAGGGAAGACTTTTTACAGAAGGTATCTGATTAATCAAAACCCCGGAGTTGCCCGGGGTTTTGATTGAGGCGCTTAAATCAGAATACAAACCGGAACTGCACACCGCCCAACCATTCCTTGCCCAATTCGGTTTTGGCGGCGTCGTTGGGTTTCTTGCCGTAATCGTACATCGTGAATTCCGGAATCAGATAGAAGCCTTCGGCCACCTTGTAGTAGAGGCTGGCCCCGACCATGGTCCGGACTACATTATCTTCACCGGTCTTCCAGACGTCGCTGTTGCCGGCCTTGTCATAGCCGAAATAGATATGGGGGACAGCCGGACCGAAGGTGTAGGCCAGATCGATAAAACCATTCAATCCGGTGGTGCTTTTGACCTTCCCGGAAGCATCCCTCAGGTAGGTATGAAAACTGCTTTGCAATCCCAGCGCCCCGGCTAAGTTCTGGCCATAGCCGGCCTGAATAATACCGGTAAAACCACCGGCTGTCACTTTCACCGGTAATACGGCATACCAGGTGGTCATGGTATCGTCAAAGCCTGATGGCATCTTATCCCATTTGATCTGCTGATACAAACCGGCAGGATAGAGGCTGACGGGACCGAAATTCATCATCAGCTTAACGGCCACTGCCGGCAGCGTAGCATAGGAGGTCCGGGTTTGATCGACAAATACACTGGGTTGCAGCAAAGTAACGGCGTACCCGAAGGTTTTGGAAACATTCTGGGTGAAACGCACCTGGGGGTTTCGGGTGTCATAAATACTCCCCCAGCCGAAACCGACCACATGAACGCCGTTATTCAACCCGATGAACTGGCCGGGAGTCAGACTGAAAAAGTATCCATCGTCTTTACCGGCCCGGATCTCGCAATTGCCGAATTTATACCAGCCGTACAATTTACGGGTTTCGATATAGTTGGTAACCCCTACACCCGACCCGTTTGTGCCGGTCACTTCACCGCCGTTACCCAATTCCCAGTAACCGCCGACATTACCTACTTCAAAGGACCCGCGCACCCGGGAATTGTTGACCACGGCGGTGAAAAACTGGGTCTGGTCATCCACCCCGGTCAATTTCTTGTCCCGGTTCCAGTAACCCACTTCCGTCATAATCAGACCTCCGATATACATCTTTTCCCCTTTGGCCCCGTCGATGGTGAAGGCCAGGGCCGGCAGGGCAAAAGCCAAAACCAAACCCATAATAAAAACCAACCTGCCCAACTTTTTCATCTTCTTTTTTCTCCTTTTTGAATAGATTTAAACCCTGAACAGCATTACTCATACTTAACCCGGATACGATTAACATCTTTTATTTGTTATTAACCCTTTGAGTCACCTCCTTTTCCAAGGGCATCTTTCTCCCCTTTTTCTTATTCCCTCAGGGGCAAATAAAAAGCGGCTTGCAAGAAAGCAAGGCTCCTTGCAGCCGCTTTTTATTTCTTACGCCGCCATCGGGTTGGCCGACCCTCAGACGGACCCCTGATAATATTACAGGCTTCGATAAAGATTAATTATGTCATATTAGGCCTCAGGCACCAAGGACAACAAAGGGTCATGAAAATGTCGAAGGGAGGAAAAAAACTTCATAATTCAAAATTCGATGTTCATATTTTTCGAACTATGCCGCACTGCACCCGAGAAGCACCGCCTCATAACCCAGATCAAAGGCCCGCAGGTTGACGGCCTGTTTCTCACCTTTAAAGGTCAATTTCAATTGGTCTTCAATTTTATTTTTCTCCAAGGGCAAAAGCCCTGTGCCTATGAGGGCCCCGGTCATGACAATATTCGTCAACAACGGGTTGCCCAGAGCAAGGGCGGTCTCCGAGGCATTAAGGAACCAGGCCCTCCCGGAAAGCTGATCCACACACAGCCGGATGGTTTCCGTAGTCGGATATTCGGCCTCCCCTACGGCCACTTCAAGGGGGTATATGGGCCGTAAATTCGTTACCACAGCCGTTCCGGAATACCCAAAGGCGGTCAGCATCCTTAAGGATTCACTCGGTTCCAGGCCCAGAATGATATGGGCCTTTCCTTTCGGGGTGACCGGACTGCACGGTATAACTTCCCTGGATATCCGAACGTGGCTGGCCACGGGACCTCCCCGTTGAGTGGCCCCGTAGGTTTCGCCGATGGTAACCGTATAGCCCTCTTCAATGAAAGACTGCCCCAGCAAACGGGAGATCAATATATTGCCCTGTCCGCCAACCCCGGTGATGATAAGATTGATCGGTCCCTTCTCTTTATGGTTCATGATACCGCCTCCCCCACAATCGCCGCTTGAGGGCAGATGCTGACACATACGCCGCATCCGCTGCACACGGCTTCGTCGATCATAGCCTTCTTCATCTCCCTGTCCCAGATCAGGCCGGGACACTTAAAGACCCGGGTGCAATAGCGGTTACAGCCGCAGTTATCGCCCAGGCATTGGTCGGTCTCGATATGCATTCGGGCTATAGGTCCCGCTTGCCGGCCCGACCTGATAAGAGCGCATTCCCTGCGGCTTATGACGACCCGGGTCCGGCCCTTTTGGCTTAAAACTTCCAGAAAGGTCTTTTTAGCGGCCTCCAGATCATAGGGGTCCACTACGGTTACGGGAACCCCGAGGGCCAGGCACAGCTTTTCTATGCTGACCTCCGGTCTGGCTTCGCCGGCTGCATCCCGATCAAGACCCGGATGGGGTTGAAATCCGGTCATGGCCGTCCCGGAGTTGTCCACCACGACCAGGATTAGGTCCGCTTCGCTGTGCACGGCATTGAGCAGCGCCGGAATCACGGCGTGGAAGAAGGTGGAATCTCCGCTCATGGCCAGAACCGGTTGTTTAAAACCGAAGAGGTCCAGTTTGCCGAGTCCCGAAGCAACGCCCATTCCTGAGCCCATGGCATGGACCGTTTTCACCTGAGAAAATCCAGTGGGCGCCAGTCCCATGGCGTAGCAGCCGATGTCACCGGTCACGACGCCATCGCCGCCGCTCTTCTTCAGGGCCTCCTTGATGGCCCAATAGGTGGCCCGATGGGGACATCCGGGGCAAAGCTGCGAGCCCCTGGGGGGCACAAAGTTTGCGGCCACTTCCTGACTTTTCTCTTCATAGACCGCCTCTCGGGATTGATAGTCGATAGACAGGAGACCGGATATGGCCTGAATCACCGAATCAACGTTTATCTCTCCCCAGGGCTTTATGTGCCCGGAGGCCTTGCCGAAAAACTGATAAAAACGGCCGGGCATCCGGTCAGCCACGAATTCCTTCAGATTGGCCTCCAGAAAGGCGTCGACTTCTTCCACGACCAATACCCTATCCACACTTGAAAGATGCTTTTGGAGATATTGCGGCGGCAAGGGCCAGGTGGTGCCCAGCTTCAATACACCTATGGACTGGCCGGGGGAGAGGACACCGACCGCCTCCATGGAGTATAACCAGCCGCTGCCGCAGGTGATTATAAGCAGCTCCGGTTTTTCCGGTCCTGTGTAGGAATTGAAAGGAGAGGCCTCATAAAGCTCCGCCACCTTTCCGAGATTATCGTGCAGGATCTGATGAAGCCGGGGGGACTGGCCGCCGATGGCGGCCAGGGCCTTGGAGGTGTCAAAATAGGCCCGGTTTCTTTTGCCCGGTAATTCACCTAAATGCACATTTCCCCGGGCATGGGAAATTCTGGTGACACTCCGGACCAGACAGACATTGGAAATGGTCTCTGCAATCTCGAAGGCCCATTTGGTCATGTCCTTGGCTTCCTGAAAAGTGGCCGGCTCCAGTAAGGGCAGGTCCAGTATCCTGGCTATATGCCTGGAGTCCTGTTCGTTGGTGCTGGATGCCCCGCCGGGATCATCACCGACCATCAACACCAGCCCCTTGGTGAGCCCCCCGGTCAGGGCCAGATTGGCTAAGAAATCGAGGGCCACATTCAGTCCATTCTGTTTCATGGCCGTTATGGCCCTGACTCCTGAAAGGGCAGCCGCCGCCGCAACCTCAACGGCCACCTTTTCATTGACAGACCATTCCACATAGAGACCCAGTTCTTTGGCCACCTTGGCCAGGGTCCCGATGACCTCCGATGACGGCGTTCCGGGATAGGCCGTGGCCACGCCGATCCCGGCCTCCAGTGCCCCCCTGGCGATAGCTTCATTGCCCATAAGCAGGGCCGTAAAACCAGGATCATTTCGAGAAATACTATTCATAAATGGACATCCTTATAAAAAAAATGGTTCAGGGTTTAGAGTTCAAGGTTCAAGGTCCGAAAAATCAAGTTCAGAGTTCGGAGTAAAACCATTTTCATGCTTTGTCGGCGCCTGCATCAGGCAGGCATGAGCGCTTAGTTCGAAGATAGCTCTGGATTAACCTCCAGGCTTGTTGGTTCTCCGTCATGCCGGACCCCGTATCAAGTACGGGGCAGGCCCGATCCGGCATCCAGGGGGTTAGGGACTTCCTTTAGCCTGGATTCCGGCTTTCGCCAGAATGACGAGCTGACTCCCGTCTTAGCAATATCTCCATGCTTCGTGGCGCCTACGCGGGCATGAATACTTAGTTCAAAAATACGGTCCAGAGTTCAAGGCCCGGGAAAACCAGGAAACCTTCCTTCGACATTCGATATTCGTTATTCGATATTCGATATTCTGTTTTTCGTCCCAGTCTTTTTCTTATTCAAAGAGGCCATTTTCAACCTTTCCAGATTGCCCTCGGGCACCTCTTTGAATTCCAGAACGCCCTGACTGCGGGCCAGGCCCATAAGCTGCTGCCCTGCCTCTGACCGTACAATGACCTGGTTCCAGTTCCTGGCCTCTTCCCAGCCTTCGGGTAATCGGGCCGAGCCCACGGAAAGGTCGCTAAATTCGGCGGTCATATCGGTGCAAGTGTGACAGGAGGGACGAATGCACTTCTGGACCTCATCTAATGAAATACTCACCTGGCCTTCTTTTGTATATACCTCGAGGGCATGGAACTTGCTGGGGGGAATATCCATGCCGGTGATCGAATCCGGATCGACCTTCCCGGCCACCAGTTCTTTGAGCGCTGCCGAAGCGAAGGCCCAGCCGCAGAAGAGTCCGATCACCAGACGCAGCTTTTTACTGTTCTCCTGGATTCTGGGGTTCAGACTGACCCGCATCTTGGCCAGGGCCAGGGTCTGGCAAGGGGTGGCCACGATCCCGATCGATCCCGTCCCCTCTTTGCTGATTTTATTGAACAGGGCCACATTAGGTGTTACGACAAAGCGGCTCTTACTGGCCCGACCGGTCTGACCGGCTTGATTAACCGCCACGCCAACGGGCGAGAAAGTCTCATTGGCCCCGGACAGGACCGCCGTATCGATCAAGCCCACCTTCAGCGCCAGGTCCATCAAGGCCGTAACCGTCCCTCCATGCTGGGCCTTTTCGCGCATCTGCACATCCGCTGCTCTGGCGACATAAAAGGCCTTGATGGCCCCGGTCTCTGAAGTTATGTCCCGTTCATCAAAAAGAAGATTGTTCAAGGCCGTCCAGTCGGTGGGCAATCGTGGACAAAGGTCCAGACATCCGCCATCCGTCTTGCTGCACTCATCGAGCACGACGATCCGGTCATTATGGGAGGTATAATAGGGGCATAGGTTCACACAGGCCCCACAGTGCGTACAAAGGTCCGTGTCGATGACCTGCTCTCGCAAATAGTTGGTTGCACCACCTTGTTTCATAAAGATTCTCCATTCTTTCGGTTCGACAACTTCTCCAAAGCCCTTTTCCGCATCATTGGTTTGATCCCGCCTTCCTTATAGATCCCCATCACGAAATCATTGGGGGCCTCACCCTGATGGATCACACCACTGGCCATTTCGCGGATGGAGCCCTTTCCCAGGTCGATTTCGACTTCGGCCCCTTCCTGAATGGAGTCCGGCAGGGTCGGACAGAACAGCACCGGCAGGCCCAGGTTGACGGCGTTCCGATACCAGATGCGGGCCGCTGATTTAACGACCACGGCCTTGACCCCCAACTCTTTAAGGACGATCACCGCATATTCCCGGCTGGATCCGCACCCAAAATTGCTGCCGGCCACAAAAATATTTCCGGTCGTTTTGAACCGTTCTTTCAGCGTCCGGTCGGCGCCTTCCAGCACATGTCCGGCCATTTCTTTCATGTCCTGGATGTAGGCGTAAGGACCGGGGATGATCTGGTCGGTGCTGATATTATCCCGGTTGTACACCACCACCCGACCGGATATTTTCATGACTCCTGATTCCCTTTCAGTAACCTGTCCGGACCGGTCAATTTTCCGGACAAGGCCGTAGCCGCCGCAGTCAAAGGAGAAGTCAAATAAATCTCGGCCTGGAGGCTTCCGCCCATGCGGCCGGGGAAGTTGCGATTGGCCGTGGAGACACACCTTTCCTGGGCCGCAATGATGCCTCCCATCAGGCCGGAACAGGCGCCGCAACCCGGCGCGGTTATGCAGGCCCCGGCCTCGATCAGAATCCGGTAATACCCTTTTTCAATGGATTCCCTGACCACCTCCCTGGTGGCCATGGTCACCACCAGACGGGTAGTCGGGGCAACCTTCTTCCCTTCAAGGGCCTTAGCGACGACCTCGATATCATGGCTCTTGCCGCCGGTACAGGAGCCAACAAAGACCTGATCGATGGGAAGGCCCTCCACGTCCTCCACGTTCCGAACGTTATCCACGCTGTGGGGGACAGCGACCTGCGGCTTTAAATTCGTCAGATCAAACGTATATTCCGCCCCATACTGAAAGCCAGGGTCGGTTTCATATACGGTGAAAGGCTCCTTGGTCCGGCTCTGCACATAATCAATGGTGGTTTTATCCGGTTTGATGAAGGCCGACTTGGCACCCATTTCCGTGGCCATGACGGTCAGGACCGTCCGCTCTTCCATAGAAAGTCCTTCAACCACCGGTCCGGAAAATTCAATGACCTTGTAGGTTCCGAAATCGGTCCCAAGCCGGCCCAGGATGAAGAGCGCGGCATCCTTGGCCATCACGCCTTTCTGAAGCCTGCCGGTCAGATGAACATTGATCACCTCCGGCACCCGGAACCAAGTTGTGCCCTCAATCAAGACCGCGGCTATATCGGTCGCTCCAAGTCCCGCGCCAAAGGCACCGTAGGCGCCATGAATAGGGGTGTGTGAATCGGTAATGACGACGATGCTTCCCGGCCTGATGAGTCCCCTCTCGGGCAAAAGGTTATGTCCGATGCCCTCATTGATTTCAACCAGATGACAGCCCTGTTCCCGGGCGAACTCGCGGAAACCTTTATGGGCTTCGGCCACTTTCAGGTCGGAGGCCGGGGTATTGTGATCCAGGAAAATATAGACCTTCTCAGGGTCCCAGACCTTTGTCCCCAGCATCTCTTGAAAGGACTTGACCACAATCAGGTAGACGTCATTAATCCCGACCAGGTCGACCTTGGCAGTAATGACTTCTCCTGTTCGAACCTGATCTTTGCCGGCGGCAGCGGCCAGCATTTTGTGTACGGCGTGCATGGCCACTGGCATTTATCCTATTTCAGGGCTGAACAGATGGCCTCTCCGGCGTCTGTGGTGGAAAGATTCCCCCCCAGGTCGCGGGTTACCTGTTTAGCGGCTATGGTCTGAACAACCGCCTTCTCAATACCGGCGGCCGCTTCCGGATAACCGATAAAGTCCAGCATCATACCGGCCGTTAGTATGGCGCCGATGGGATTGGTCACGTTCTTGCCTGCGTATTTCGGGGCGCTGCCATGTACCGGTTCAAAAAGGGATACCTGGCCGGGGTGGATGTTTCCCGAGGCGGCCATTCCGAGGCCACCCTGCAAGGCTGCGCCCAGATCGGTAATGATATCGCCGAACATGTTGTTGGTTACGATCACGTCATACTGATCGGGTTTGAGCACCATCCACATGGTAACGGCATCCACAAACTGGGTGTTGGCTTCCAGGTCAGGATAGCGTCCGGCAATCTGGGCAAAGGCGCGCTGCCAGAGATCATGGCCGTAACGCAAGACATTTGACTTATCGGCCATGGTAACCCTTTTGCGCCCGGTCTTTCTGGCATATTCAAAAGCGGCCACGATGATGCGTTCAACGCCAAGTCGGGTATTCATGTCTTCCTGTATGGCGATCTCTTCGGGCGTATCTTTTTTAAAAATGCCGCCTATTTTTACATACATCCCTTCGGTATTTTCGCGAAAAATAACAAAATCAATATCCCGGGTCGTTCGCCCCTTGAGAGGAGTGAGGGCATCGTTTAATAATTTTATGGGTCGAAAATTAATATAGAGGTCCAATCCAAAACGCATCCCTAATAAGATGTCTTCCCCGTGTTTCATATCCGGCACGCGCGGATCGCCGAAGGCCCCGGCGAATATGGCATCATATTCTTTGCGAAACATATCCAAGGCCCCTTCAGGCAGAGTGATGCCTTCTTTGAGATACTTCTCCGCGCCCCAATCGAAAGGGGTCATTTCCAGTTTAAAAGCGTACACTTCCTGGGCCCGGTTCAGGACCTTGACCGCTTCACGAGTAACATCCACACCGATCCCGTCCCCGGGAATAATCGCTACGTGTTTCACTTTTTCTCCTATTGGTTTAATTTATTTCTCAGGTAGTTTAAGGCCCCGCCTTCTTTTAACAACTGTTTGTCAAAATCGGAAACCTCTAAACCGGTTTCGAACTCAATGTCCTTGTTGACTACTTTCACCTTTACTTCGCCTCGGTCCACCTGGGCGTGGACGTCATCTATTTCAAACACATCATCCAATGCGACTTTTTCATAGTCGGCTTTATTTTTGAATACCAAAGGCAGTATTCCGTAATTAATCAGGTTTTCCTTATGAATTCGGGCGAATGATTTGGCCAGGACCACTTCAACCCCCAGAAACATGGGGAGCAAGGCGGCATGTTCCCGGCTGGAACCCTGTCCGTAATTCTCTCCGCCGAGGATGACCGAATGCTTGAGCTTTTTGGCCCTTTCCACAAACGCTGCGTCGGTATAGCAAAAGGTGTATTCGGCAAATTTCGGGATATTGGAGATATACTTCAGGATTTCCGTTCCGGCCGGAATGATATCATCGGTGGTGATGTTATCGCCCAATTGGATTACTGCTGTTGCTTTAATACTCTCTCGCAAGGGGCCTCTTTCCGGCAGGGGCACGATATTCTCCCCCCGGATGATTTGGATCTTTCTATGATCTTCCACCTCCTCCGGGGTTATGAGCATGCTGTCTTCTACCAGGTACCTTTCCGGCTCATGGCAGTCTTTTAAACATGTCACATCAAAAATATCCCTGGGGTCGGTGATTCTTCCGGTAATGGCCGTAGCAGCGGCCGTTTCCGGACTGGATAGATAGACAAAGGCCTCATTGGTCCCGCTTCGGCCTTTGAAATTACGGTTTGAGGTCCTGACCGAAATCCCGTTTACCGGCGGCACCTGCCCCATACCGATGCATGGCCCGCAGGCGCATTCCAGTATCCTGGCCCCGGCGGCCACCAGGTCTCCCAATAGACCGTCTTGAATCAGGTGCTGCAACACCTGCCGGGAACCGGCGGCAATGGTCAGGTCGATGTCTTTATGCACCTTTTTGCCTTTCAAAATCCTGGCTGCTTTGGCAATATCGGAGTAAGAGGCATTGGTGCAACTGCCGATAAACACCGAATTCGGTCTCACCTCCCCGGCTTCTCCGGCCTTTACCACCAGATCAGGCATGTGCGGCTTGGCAATCAAGGGCTCCAGTTCATCGAGATTGATTTCAACCACCCGATCATATTCCGCATCCCCGTCCGGTAACAACTCCACCCAATCCTGCCCCCGCCCCTGGGCCTCTAAAAATACCTTGGTGATCTGATCACTGGGGAAGATCCCAGTAGTGGCCCCGATTTCAATGCTCATATTGGCAATGGTGGCCCTTTGCGGGATGGAAAGACAAGCGATTCCCTCACCGGTGTATTCCACGATGAAGCCGATCCCCCCTTTTACCGATAAGACTCTCAGGATCTCCAGGGCGATATCTTTGGCCGAGACGCCCGGTTTTAAGGCCCCTGACAATTTGACGTTTAACACCTTGGGGCTGTTCAGCTTAAATCCTTCCCCCACCATGCTCTTGGCCACGCTGAGTCCCCCGCTGCCGATAGCCAGCATACCCAGGGCCCCTGAGGTGGGGGTATGGCTGTCGGCCCCTAACAGGACTTTACCGGGTTTAGCGAATCGTTGGGGGTGCAGGAAGTGGCAGATACCATTTCCCGGCTTTGAAAAGAATATGCCGAACCTTTGGGCGGCTGTTTTAAGATATAAATGATCGTCTGCATTTTCAGAGGAAGTGGCCAGGGTATTATGGTCGCAATAAAAAACCGATGTTTCCGTACTGACTTTGTCGGCCTGGACACTTTCCAATATGAGAGCCGCCATGATCCCCGTTAAATCATGACTTAAGGTTTGATCGACTTTGATGGTAATCTGTTCATTCTCGGCCATGTTTCCATCTAACAGATGGCTGCCGAGAATCTTCCTGGTAAAGCTTAATCCCATGAGGGGTACTCCTTCGATTTCGGATTTCGGAATTTAATAGAAAATCTCCTTCGACATTGATGAGTTCGTAAAAATCCGGGAGACCCCAATTTTGTCATTCCCGTGAAAGCTTGTCCTCGAAGGTATTAATCGGGGACGGGAATCCAGTGGTTAGAATTGAGTAGGCCTGGCCTGGATTCCCGCCGGCGCGGGAATGACGAGTTTTTACGAGACCATCAACATTCGTTATTCGATATTCTCATTTCTTCAGGTCTTTCGCTGACCCGATTTTACCGATTCAGCAAAGCCCTTACCTTTTTCAATGCCTCGGCCACATCCGGCTTCCCTTTGGTTATTTCATCCCAGAGTCCGGACATTCCACTCCACCAGAGAGCGGCCTCCGCTCCGGTCGGGGCATAGACTTTGGCCTTCTTTTTGGCCCCTTCCATGTCCTCTTTAAGGGTATTCTTGGCCACCTGAATGGTCTGGTTTTCAATCGTCGCGCTGGCCTCCAGAACAATCTTTTGCTGCTCCGGGGTAAGTTTATCAAAGAATCCCTTGTTCATAACGATGAAGGTATGGACTACGGATATAGGGGTCATCACCACATAAGGGCCGGCTTCGTAGAGTTTCCGGTCCATATAGGTGGCCAGGGAATTGATGGCCCCATTGATGGTGTTGCGCTGCAGGGCCAGATAGACTTCCGCGCCGGTAAGAAAGGAGGGTCCTGCTCCCCACTTTTTGATGACCAGGGCATGTTCAGGGCTTGCCCCCCGGATAACCATACCTTTAAGATCGGCCGGTGTTTTTACAGGTTTGGTGGTCAGGACAATATGGTCCTCCGGGCAGGGCATGGCCACTAAAGCCAGGAACTTGACGCCTTTCTGTTCGGCGGTTTGTTTCCAGGCGCTCCCGACTTCTGATTTATAGACTTTCCAGGTTTCATCGATATTATGGAAAAGATAAGGCATCATATAAACCTTCAAGGCCGGGACAATTTGATTTTCAGCGTACATGGTAAAGGCACAACCGGATTCCACCCCTCCGGTCAGAACGGCCTTGATCACCTCATTATCCCGGTAAAGCTGGGCCGAGTGATACACCTGAACCTTGATATCCCCTTTGGAGTTTTTCTCGATCAGTTTGGCCCATTCGATATACTGCTTGGTAAGGAAGTGGTTCTCCGGGGCCCCGCTGCTGAATCGAATCGTCACGGGAGCGGAATACGAGAGGGGAAGACCAATACACATGATCATCACTACCGCAAAAATGCTTGTTAACAAACCTCGTTTTCTCATAATAGGCCTCCTGGTATGATTTACTCAGAGCAGTACCCTGAGTCTTTCGATTTACCCCCCAATTCCAAACACCAACCCCGGCAGCCAGGTGGTCAAGGCCGGGAATATGCAAAGAAAGAGCAGAAAAATGCCCATAATAATCAGAAAAGGGATCACGCCTCTGGAAACCTCGGCGGCCGTGGCCTTGCCGATTTCCTGGAGGATAAAAAGGTTGATCCCCTCGGGAGGAGAGATCAGGGCCAACTCCCCCACGACGACCTGGATAATTCCAAACCAGACGCCGTTAAATCCCAGGGCCGTGATAATGGGATACAGGATGGGCACGGTAATGATCATGATGGAAACGGCCTCCAGCGGGCCGCCCATAATAATCAGAAAGATGATGATGATCACCATGTAGACCCAGTTCGGAAGGGCCAGGCCGTTTACCAGGGCCAACAGTTGCTGGGTGATTTGGGTCATGGTGATCAGGTTGCCAGTGACATTGGCCCCAATGATGATGAGAATGATCATGGAGGCGATTTTTCCGGCCTTCATGACGCTGACTTTGAAGGTTTCCCAGTTCATCGTCCGGTACCAGACCGTACAGAGGAAGATACTGTATAAAACCGCTATGGCGCCGGCTTCACTGGGGGTGAACAACCCCGAATAGATGCCGCCCATAATTATCGCGATGACAATAAGTCCTCCCAACCCTTCTCCGAAGGCCTGACGCATCTCTTTGAAGCTGGCCCGCTCGTCTCTCTGGATATTTTTATCGGTCAGCCCCACATAGACCATGTAAGCAATAAACATAAGGGACAGAATGACTCCCGGAATGAGGGCACCCAGAAATAATTTTCCCAGGGACTCGAAGGTCAGGGCCGAATACATGATCAGGGCCAGGCTGGGAGGAAAGAGGATCCCGAGGGTGCCTCCCGCGGCCAGGAGCCCGATGGTGGTTTTTCTATCGTAGCCGCGTTTGACCATTTCAGGCAGGGCGATGACGCTTACGGCCGCGGCCACCGCCACACTCGATCCGGTCATAGCCGCAAAGATCCCACAAAAGATGATAGAAGCTATTCCCATGCCTCCCGGAAGGTGTCGTACCAGGGTATTGGCGAAGTGGAAGATCCTCGGTCCGACGTTTCCGGCCTGCAAAATGGTTCCTGACAGGAGGAAGAGGGGAAAGGCGATAACGATGATGCTGTCGGCCGAGGCATAGGCCGTCATGGGCACATTGATCAGGGCATTAGAACCTCCGAGGAGAAAATAAAGGCCCAGGGTGCCGAAGAGGCCCATGGCATAGGCCACGGGCATGCCGTTGAAGAGCAGGGCAAAGAAAAGCAGCAACAGCCCTAACCTCGGGTCGATCTTGAGGAGGACGATACTCAAGACCAGGGCGGCGATAAAGATGACCATGACCGCCAGAGATCCCGGTGTGGCATCCTTGAGTGAATACGCGCCGGCAGGCATTACCTTTCGGTTTTTAAAAAGATCGTTTTTTAAAAATTTCAAAAGTTGAATAAACATGACACCGCTGCCGATGGGCACAGAGACCTGGGGTATCCAGAGGGGGATCTGAAGGGTTTGTGTGACCTCGCCCATAAGCAGGGAACTCTGGATCATCTTGACGCCATACCAGGCCAGGATCCCGCAATAGATGATGCCAAGTACGACGGTAAATAACTCCAGAAAAAAAACGGATTTCTTGGGGAGCATAGCCGTAATAAAGTCCACCCGGGTGTGCCCCTTTTCCTGGAGGGTATAGGCGAAGAGCAGAAAAGAAGCCACGATACACAGGAGACTGCTGATTTCCGTTACCCACATGGTCGGACTTCGGAAGATAAAGCGCATGATCACTTCATAGGTGATGATCACGGCAACACTCAAAAACATGATACACCCCAACCTCCCCAGATTGGTAATGACCCACCGCAGGAAGGACCTTTCGGACCTCTCAGCCATTACGGCAGACTCTTCCCTATGGACCATGTCGCCGAATTCCCCGCCGGTAACTATTTCTTCATGCTCCTCTATGGCCTTCATTGGTTCTTCCCCCTGGTATTAGAAGTGATAGATAAATTCCGGAATTTAACAACATGGCATCCTATTCTATGAGAGCAAATTATATGCCATCGGGTT
>CAZVHO010000044.1:32918-36386 GCA_964627515.1 uncultured Thermodesulfobacteriota bacterium
GAATTTAACAACATGGCATCCTATTCTATGAGAGCAAATTATATGCCATCGGGTTTTTATTATAACTCATTGATATTTTGTTATTTTTATTTCCATAAGCAAAGATGGCAGTTTCATAATCGGAATTATTGTTCTAATTATGAAACTGCCAACTAAATTCCTCCCACCATCAATAACCGACATACTCAAGGTCCTTAAGATGGATGAGACTGTCGGCACCCGACCTAACCGCGTTTAGCGAACCGGAAACCCTATCGCTTCAACATGGCACGAACTTTAACCAGTGCATCGGCCACATCTTTATTGCTTCGTGCCGTCTCCGCCCACACCTCTTCACATCCTGCCCTCCATTGTACAAGTTCAGCCTCACTTGGAAAATAGACTTTAGCCTTCTTTTTTAACTCATCGAGATCCTTCTTATACGTGGATATGGCTATTCCATAGTTGTTTTTATCGATCACCGCACTGGCGTCCATAATGACCTTCTGTTGAATGGGCGTAAGGCGATCAAAAAAGGCTTTGTTCATGGAGATGCCGGAATGGACGGAAATCATGGGGAGGATTATCATGTAGGGAGCTACTTCATAAAGCTTCCTTTCGATCATGCTGGAGACCGAGACGATGGATCCTTGAATGGTGCCGCGCTGCATCCCCAGATAAAGCTCGGCTCCTGTGATGAAGGAAGGGCCTGCCCCCCATTTCTTCATCATGGCTGAAGTCTCGGGACTCAATGTTCGAAGGACTATTCCCTTCACATCGGACGGGACCTTGACGAGCTTCCTGGTCATCAACCCGTCCCCCTCGGGGTCGGAGAATGAGACAAAACCCAGAAGTTTTACCCCCTTCTGCTCGGCGGTTTTCTTCATGCCTTCACCGATGTCCGAGTGAAGCACCTTGAGCGCTTCGTCAAGGGTCTGATAAAGAAAGGGCATTTGCAGGACCTTCATCGCCGGCACGAGCTGATTTTCCATGACGAATGATAAGACATACCCCGCCTCGATGGCCCCCGTCTGGATCGCCTTGAGGACCTCATTGTCCCTATAAAGCTGGGCCGAGTAGTAAAGCTCGGGTTTAATCGTGCCCTTTGAATTCTGCTCGATCATCTTAGCCCATTCGGCGTATTGCTTTGAAATAAAATGATGTTCCGGAATCCCCAGACTCACTCTCATCTTGACCGGTTCTGCGAAAACCATATCGCCCCAAAAACATCCCATAGAGAAAACTGCAATAACTAAAGCCGATAATGATACCCTTTTCATAATAAAACCTCCTGGTATGATTTTCTCAGGGTAAAAATTCCCTCTGAGTACTTCACATTTCTACTCTCCCTCCCTGGACCTTGCTGGACGTAAACACCAGAAGGATCTTGGAAGGCTTCTCCCCAAGGCTCCTGCCCATATAAGGCTTACTCGGGTCGAAGTAATAAGAATCTCCATCATTGAGTATGTATTTTATACCGTCATAAAGAAACTCATGGGTCCCTTCCAGAACGTAGACGAAGGTCTCACCGTGCCAGGGTTTGGCATTTTTCGGGAACTCGAATCCCATCTCGACGATGTAGGCATCCATCAACCGGTCCTTTTTCTTGTAGGCGATCGATTCATATTTGAGACCGCTCTGCCTGAAGGCGTCCGGCATCCGTTTGCGTTCATCCACCCGCACAATGGCTATATCCGATTGGGCGGTCTCCGGCTGAACGCCGGAGATGAGGAATAAGGCATCAACACCCAGTACATAAGCAACTTTAGTGAGCGTACCAATTGACGGTTCCCGTCTCAGGTTCTCTATTTGAGATAAGTAACTCTTGGAGAACCCGCTCATTTCCGCCAGAACGTCCAAGGTCAGCTTTTTCGCCTTCCTGAGTTTTTTGATCCGCTCCCCAATCGCCAGGCAGATCTGTTTTCTTTCCTCTTCCGATTCCGAATTATTGATCATAGTTAAACTCCTGTTTGCGAACTAAATTCTCTTGCCCCTTGAGGCACCGCGAAGGATGGAAATGGTTTTCTCCGAACTCCGAACTCTAAACACCGAACTTACTTTATGTTCTCCTTTACCAACTCGGCAATGTCCAAGACCATTTTTTTATCCGTAAACATCTTCAGGCCGTCGGTCAGCATGATCAGACAAAAAGGGCAGGCCGTGGCGACCCGGTCGGCCCCGGTTTCGAAGGCCTCCTGGGCCCGGACATAATTGATCCGCTTCCCGGTCTCCTCGTTCCAATAATTTCCCCCGCCGGCCCCGCAGCAGAAGCTGTTGCCGCGGCTGCGGGTCATCTCAAGGCCAGTTCCTAAGTAACTCATGACCTCCCGGGGCGCATTAAAGACTTTATTATGCCTTCCCAGATAACAGGGATCGTGATAGACGATCTTTTGATCTCCCCGGGAAACTTCGATCTTGCCTGAACGGATAAGGTCTTTAATAATGTTGGTGTGGGGGATCAACTGGTAACTTCCGCCTAAAGGCGGATAGTAATGTTTGAAGCTGTTATAACAATGGGGGCACAGGGTGATGATCCTTTTGACCCCCAGGCCGTTGAAGAGATCCATGTTCGTTTGGGCCAGATGGGCAAAGAGGGCATCATCGCCCATCTGCTTGGCCGGATCTCCGGTGCAACGGGCCTCTTCGATAATCCCGTAAGAAACGCCGGCACTATTGAGTATGTTGACCATGGCGCGGCCTATTTGCTGAGCCCGATCTTCGTAGGTAACCGCACAACCTACCCACAGGAGATATTCCGTCTCTTGCGACCTGAACCTTGGCACATTCAGCCCTTTTCTCCAATCGGATACCGAGGTCTGAGAAGAAAAGGGGTGCAGCAGGGCCTCCATATTCCTGTAGGCCTGGATCAAACCCGCCGGCATTTCTCCCCGCTCCATGACCAGATTCTGACGCAGGCCCCACAAGGCCTTGAGCGGGTTGGTCAGGGCCGGGCAGGTCTCTACGCAGGCCCCGCAGGTGCGGCATTGGAAAATGGTTTCCATGCCCACCGTATCGATCAGGTCCCGGTCATTCCATTGACCGTCTTGAAGCCTTTCGGCCAGGGTCACCATGATCCCTTTGGGCGTCAGGTCCTTCTCCGTCAGGGTGGCCGGGCAGACCTCCTGGCACCGGCCGCACCACAGACAAGCGCTGAAATCCAAAAGGGCCTTGGGACTAAAATCCGCCAGGGTGGGTGTGCCCAGGGACGGCATATTCCCGTTTTCATCGGCCTGAAGGGAAGAGAGGTCCAGGGCCTTATTGTCGGCCCCCAGGACAGGTGAAGCCAGGGCTGCGTTCACCGGGATTAACAGCAGATGGGTCAAGGGAGAAAAGGGTATATAGCCGATGAAGGTCAGGGCGAGCAGACCGTGGGCCCACCAGAAAAAGGTGTAGAGGTCCTGTCCGCCCCCTGCGAGGATCGGCAAACGGACGAACAGGGCGCCGATAAAGGCGGTTTCCTCCGCACCTGCCAGGCGAAGGCGCAGGGCC
>CAZVHO010000044.1:36486-38927 GCA_964627515.1 uncultured Thermodesulfobacteriota bacterium
CAGGGCGCCGATAAAGGCGGTTTCCTCCGCACCTGCCAGGCGAAGGCGCAGGGCCTCTACGACAAAGCCGCTCACGATGACGGACAGCAGCAATAATTCCACGAAAATGAAACCGCTGCGGGGCTTGGGTTCGACCAGACGAGGGGTGCGGGTCAATCGTTGGACAAGCAGAAACCCGGAACCGATCAGGACAGCCAATCCCGCGGCATCCAGACCAAAAGCCATGAACCATTTATAGAAACCACCAGACAGGGTGGAGATGCCGAAAATCACATTGAGCAAAACCGCGATGGTGCCCAATAGAAGCATCAGCATCCCCCAAAAGAGCAGACCGTGGAAAATACCGGTGACCGGTTTTCGGTAGACCCGCGCGCCCAGCAACCCACGTAAAAATTCCGCCCGGTTGAAGGCCTGCCGGATGTCGTCCCAAGACAGGCGGCAGCGGGAAGCCCCTTTCCGTATCTTCCTCCAGTGAAGGTACAGGCCATAACCGAAGAGGACCATTACCGGAACGGCCAGTGCGTCGATCAATACCCCGCCCCTGATCAACCAATAGGGTGTGCGCTCCATTATTAAGCCTTCTTTTCCTCAGTGACTTCCTACTAAGCCCTCAGGTGCCACGAAGCATTAAAATGGGTTTCTCCGAACTCCGAGCTCTTGACTCCGAACTTTATTTTTCCCGGCTATGAATGACTTACCGCCTCTTTAATCAAGGCCGGCACGACGTCGAACAGGTCTCCTACTATTCCGTAGTCAGCGACACGGAAGATGGGCGCATGAGGGTCTTTGTTTATGGCGATGATGGTCCCCGAGTCTCTCATGGCCGTTACATGCTGACTGGCCCCTGAAATGCCGCAGGCGATGTACACATCCGGGGCCACCGTATTGGCTGATATGCCCACCTGGTGCGCCACGGGAAGCCAGCCCATGTCGGCTACCGGACGGGAGCAGGCCATGGCCCCTCCCAGGGCGTCGGCCAGGTCCTTGATCAGGGGTATCTTGTCCGGGCTTCCGATACCCCGGCCTACGCTGACCAGGATCCTGGCCTTGGTAATATCGACGGCGCCGGTGACCGGCAAAATCATCTGTAATATTTTCGTCCGAAGACTCTGCCGATCGAAATCAAAAGGAACAGGCTCTACCAGCGCTTCTTTGGAAGGCAGCGACTCTCTTGGCAGGAGGCCCTTCTCAAAACTGATAAAATAAGGGGGCCTTCCCACCAATCTGACCTTGGCCTGAAGTGTGCCTCCGAACATGGGGCGAATTACGGAAAGACCGCCGTCTTCCACCTGGAGATCCGTGCAATGGGTCACCATCGTCCCCCCGAGACGTACGGCCACAGCCGGCCCGGTCTCCATTCCCAGATAGGTGTACCCCATCAGGCAGAGGCTTGGGTTGGTTTCCCTCACCGCCCTGGCGATTACCGAGGTGCAGAGTTCCGCATTATAAGACCGAAGCATCGGATGGTCGACGGTCACGACTGTGTCTGCCCCGGTTGTTTTGAGATTCCTGACCAGCGGATCAAGATCCGATCCGATGATCAGCACCGCCAGTTGCGTTCCCCATTCATCGGCGATGGCCCTGCCCTTGGACAGCAATTCCCAGGTAATGTTGTCCAGTTCAGAATCTTTGTGCTCCGAGAGCACCATGACGTTGCCTTTCATTTATATACCCTCTTTGATCTTCTTCATAATCGTCGCGGCCTGCTCCGAGGGACTTCCCAAGATGAGCTCGGCCAGCGCTGTTTCTTCGGGCGGGGAGACGGCTACGAACTTTATAGCTCCCGGTTGCCCTGAGCCATTCTCCAGGTTCAGGTCACTTAAAGCGATCTTTTCAATAGGCTTGGACTGGGCCATCATCATCTTGCGAAAGGGGACGAAACCCGGGGGTTCGGTGCCGGTCTGAAAACAAACCAGGGCCGGCAGCGTCAGCTCCTCCACCTGCTTTTTGCCGAAGCCCAGTTCCTTGGTAATCCTGATCGTTTGAGGACTTTCTCCCGGCTCCATTTCGGTAACGGCGTAAGCGAAAGGTAAGCCCAGCCGCTCGGCTATGGAAATGCCCACCTGGGCCGCCAGATTATCCCGGGATTCCACACCGGTTATAATCAGATCGAAGCTGCGACTCTTAATGGCCGCGGCCAACACCTGGCTGATCCTGGCCGGCTCAGACAGATCCACATCGATGCGGACCGCCCCGTCCGCATCTTTTCCCAACCCGGTCTGCAAGACTTTCTGGGAAGAGAGGGTGCCTGCCGTAAGGACGGTTACTTTCCCGCCGGACTTCCTGGCCAGTTTTATCCCCGCCTCAAGGGCATAATCGTCTGACTCGTTTATCACAATGCTGCCGGCTTCATAGGTGACCCGGTCCCGGGTCTCCGCCACCTGGGGATTCTGAATAAATCCCGGTACGGCTTTGGCGCAAACAATAATATTCATGTCGGT
>CAZVHO010000044.1:39027-41005 GCA_964627515.1 uncultured Thermodesulfobacteriota bacterium
TTTGTACCCGCAATGTGGGCAAAGACCGCCCCGGTCAACTGGCCGGTGGCCCCTGGATAGTTATTGAAAAAAAGACCGCCGATGATTTCCCCGGCAGCATAAAGACCCGGAATCGGTTTATCGGAGGTATCCAGCACCTGGGCCCGGCGATTGACTTTGATGCCGCCGTACGTAAAAGTGATACCGCAATGGATGGCATAGGCGTAATAGGGCGGCTGATCCAGGGGCAAGGCGCAGCTTGACTTCTCGGGAGTTATCCCTTCCGTATGCTGGTCCTGGGGCATATTGGCGATCTTGTACCAATGGGTAACGCCCCCGGGCTTGATGGCGGCATTGTGGTCATTGACCGTTTTGGCCAGTTTCCCGGGGTCCATCCCAAGCTTTTGGGCCAGTTCTTCTATCGTCTCGGCCTTGGTATAGGGTACATGGACATAGTCATGAAAAATACCGCCCTGGGTAATCGTCGCATAACCCTTGGCATCGAACAACTGAAAACCCATGCGCTGCGGCTGGGTCAGAAGGTGTTTACCGAAGCGCGAATAGGTCAGGTCCACATTATCCTCACCTTCGTTGAGGAATCGCTCTCCGTTCACATTCAGCACCAGGCCGAAGATATACAAACGCTTGGAGCTTTTATCCGTATCTTCCCGGACCGGGGGTTGGGGTGCATCGGCGTCGATGAAAATGGCATGGCAACAGGACCAGTGCCCGGTCGGTTGGGCCCCGATATCCATGGCCATCTTTAACCCGTCCCCCATGTTGTACATGGTCCCCCGCACCTTGGCCAGATCCCAGTTGGGGCCCAGGTAGCGGGCCCGCCACTCGGGATTGGACTCGAAGCCGCCGCAGGCCAGGATGACCGCCTTGGCCATGATATCCTGTTTGCTGCCGTTGGATTTGGCGTTGACCCCTATGACCCTGTCGTTGTCATCCAGAAGCAGCTTGGCGGCCCCCGTTTCGTAGAGAAGCTCGATCCCCTTCCGCTCCATTTCGCTGAAAAGGAAATCCGAAAGCCCGGCCCCGGCGCCCTTGGCCGAGATGGGCACCTGACCCACAAAGTGGAGCTTGCCGTCTATGCGATGGACGAAATTGGAGGTCAATTCCATCTTGATGTTTTGCTTTTTGACCATCCAGCGGATGACATCGGTCGACTTCTGGACCACCATTTCCATGAGAAACGGATCCACCAGGCCTTCGGTGACGCTGGAGTATTCGCGGAAGAAATCGTCTGCGGTGTAGGGCTCGATGACGATATTACGCTCTTCTTCCGTCAGGTCCGGAATCAGATCACGCAGGTCTTCGAGCCCGTTGTGGACGATCCGGTATATGCCGGTGGTGAAGTATCCGTTGCCGCCCCGTTTGGCCCTGGGGGCCTTTTCCAGGACCAGGACCCTGGCCCCGAGTTCATGGGCCCTTAAGGCGGTGAGCAGCGCGGTGTTGCCCGCCCCCACAATGATCACATCGTAATTTTCATACCTGGTTATATTAGCCATCGCCTGTCTCCTTTCGATCTGATCGATCCAATGGTCTTCTTGCCGCCCTGGCATTTACTGATGGAATTATTTAGTTGTTTCTAATTTCCGGGGCAAACCGTCTCCAGGGTTCATCAGACCTTATTGAAGGTGAAGTTTGCTATATGAAAACTTCAATGTCAAGAGAAAAAACAAGCGCTTTTCAAAAATTTTTATTCTAATAACATAATATATTGATTTTAATAATTAATTAATTATTAAAACGATACCTAACCATGATACCGCCCGTATAACTTCTTTGTTAGTTTGCTTAAAGCATAATATAATTTTCAGAAGGTGCTCTGAGAGGAGGAGGAGAAGAGGTTGGCTGGGTTAGCGGGAACGATTCGAATTCAGTCTTCGTTATTTAACTGATTCATGAGCAGCGAAACATTTTCGTGGTCCTCAAGATGGCCGATGAGCGATATGATTTGTTCGATCTTTCGAGCTTTCAAACCGGCGACGGC
>CAZVHO010000045.1:0-28838 GCA_964627515.1 uncultured Thermodesulfobacteriota bacterium
CATGACCTGTATAACAATGTCTGGCAAGAAATTCGGGACGAGGAAGACCGGTTCAAACGTATCGAAAAACGGGGCAGGGCCTTCTACGCCTCATATCCGAAATGGATTGAAATGATGAACCTGGTCAGAAGCCTCTCGGTGGGCGAAAACCGGGCCTTTAAAGAAAAGTTCAAAGCCCTTCTTCATCAGATGATCCATCCGATGGTCCGTGAAATTGAATATCTACAGCGGGAAGGCCGTGTCCGCCAGGAGATCGATCCCCACCTGGCCGGTTATTATCTCATGGGCCTGGGGGAATACGGGGCCTATTTAGCCAACCAGGGGATCTATGCTGCGGAGGAAGTCCGCGAATTGGTGACCGATTTAATTCTAAACGGGCTTTTGAAATAGTGATTTTGGGTATCAGTTTAGCTTTTTGAAAAACTGGTTTCACCGCAGAGCCGCCGAGGACGCAAAGAAGGAAATATATTTGTTGATTGCCACGGGAGGCTCTACCGACCCAATGCCAAGGCCCCCATGCGGGGGCCGGGGTGAGGGGCCGGCAATCAATAGCCTTCGCTATCTTCGAGAAATTGTTTGGCTGAAAAAATCTCTCTTCGTTCTTTGCGGCTTTGCGGTGAATAAAAACCTTTTTTTTCAAACACCTAAAGTGTTACGATTTTTGCATTTGCCATCCGGTTCCCCCAAAAGATTGCCGGTCCGGATACGACCCAGATCGGTTTTGGCGGCGTCGTTGGGTTTTGGCCGTAATCGTACAGGGTGAATTCCGGAATCAGGGAGAAACCCTCGGCCACCTTATATTGGAGGCTGGCCTTGACCATGGTCCGGGTCACAGAGCCATTCCCGATCTTCCAGATATCCGTTATTGCCGACCTTGTCATAGCCGAAATAGACATGGGGGAGGTGGTCCTCAGAGGCAAATAAAAAGCGGCTTGCAAGAGAGTAAGGCTCCTTGCAGCCGCTTTTTTATTTCTTACGCCGCCATCGGGTTGCCCAACCCTCCGAATAATTTCATGATATTTCCTTTCAATCATCAATTATCAATCCTAATTCCCTCACCGGCAGACATTGTCACCGGCCACGTACCGCGGTGGAATGACCGGGATCTGCAGATACGAGTCATAGCGGCCGCCTGTATGGATTATATGCTCGCCTTTATTACGGGTTGGAGCTACCGGAAGTTCAGGAAGGATTGGAGCAAACAGGTCATAACCTGCCACCACTACACGCAACTGCTGACCCGGGTGAAACCGCAAGCTAGCAGGACAAATAGGGATTTCCACAGGCACGATCTGTCCTGAGATCAGCGGCTCCGCGCAGGTATGGGTACGATAAGGTTCATAGGGAGTGGACCGCTCAGGATCAAGCTGACGGTGTGAAACCCGCAACAAGCCTTTGGGCCCGGAGTAGAAGAAGGCATTAAGCCTCTTGATTTTAAGAGAGTGAATAATCTTCAAAAAAGTAACCAGCAGGCTGGGAGGCAGGACAGTATGGCGGAGAAGCTTTCCCTTTTTGTCCAGCTTTTGGATAAAGACAAACAGGTCCATATCCTCTGAACCAATGGCCTCCACCCATAAACGCAATTTCATATAGCCGGTCAATTCGGTCTCCTGGTCAAACCGCATGGTGAAGGTTACCATCCCCCGGCCGTCGTCTGCCTTATAACGGATATGGGTTTCCTTGGTTAACTTTTGTGTTGAGAGTTTTCCGGTACTGGCATCCAGGAAGAGCTCTTTGTATTCGGTACGGGCCAATGGAAACTCGTTCTCAGAGCGATTAACGACATCTTTTCCGCCGGGGTCGAGAACCGACATTCTTACCCGCGGAGTCTTATCCCAATCATTTTGGATATCCTTCAAAAAACGGTCGAAAAAGCGCTGCAGATCGTCCCTATGGGCCGGAACATAATAATCAGGCCATTCCTGGGTATTATGAATCCGCAGCCACTTATCCTTTGAAGCAATGCACCGAAAACCCCGAATAGTTCCTTCGGTGTGAACCGGACTGGTATAACTGGCAACCACATAGGCCGGAACCTGAATATTTTTCAATTTCGCGGCCTTATCCTGCCAGTAGGAATTCATCAGCGGATATTTGTCCATCATCGCACTGGTATCTTCCAAGCCATTGTTCCCGAAAAGAATTTCTTGAATACTGGTATTAAACCCGGTGTCGGGTATACCTCCTCTGGCAAGATGGTCGCGGTAAAAATCAGTTAAACCCTCCCAAGGGGCAATGGCGGCCAGATGCGGTGGTTGTTTTGAGGCGATAAACCATTGGGAGACGGCCAACCACGAATTTCCAGACATCCCCACTTTGCCATTACACCATTCCCGGCCTGCCAGCCATTCAATCAGATCGTAACCGTCATTGCCATCCTGTGAACCCCACTGAAAGATATCCCCTTGAGACATGAATGCTCCCCGGGCATCCGCATTGACGACGGCATACCTATGGTTGCACCAATAAGCCGGATCCGGGCCTTCCCACACTTGTAAATCGGAAAGGGCACTAACCGGAATGCCCAATCGTCCTGGAAATCGATCCAGCGTCTGATAGCCCCCTTTCTTTCCATAAGGGCTCCAGGCAATGATGGCCGGCGCCTTCATTTCATTTGCCGGTCGGAAGATATCGACGTAAGTGATGGCACCGTCACGCATGGGAACTGCAACATCGCGCTCAAAGGTAATGTCGCACGGAAGAGGAAGAGCGTCCTTCCTATGAACAGAGCCTTTGGGAAGTAAGGAGGTGCCGGGGCTGAAACCCGGGTACCGACATTTCGAATCACTCAGCGGAGGGGCTTTCCGGAAGACAACCTGGATGTCTGGGCTTTCTTTCATAAGGATTCTCCTATTGGCGACTAGCTTTTCAGGGCGTAATTCGCCGCGTTTTCCCCGGCAATGCGTCCGGTATCTTTGCTCCGGCTTCTGCTGCGGCGATCGACGCCGCCAAACCTGCGCCGCCGGTTCCCATCACGACCACATCGGTTGTCAGCTTTTTCATTTTCTGTCTTCTTTTTCGTATTATGTTTTCCGCGCTTCAAAGTTCCATGGGTCAGAAGTTTCGCATCTGATGTTGGCAAAGAAAAATCATGACTTTTCTACATCACGCCGGTGGTTTATAGGGATACTTTTCAAAAGGAACATCTTCCGTGTAAAGCTCGATCCTTCCGTCGACGTTTCTCAGATTGATCCATTTGAGCCAGTTCTTGTTATCCGTCTCCGGATAATCCTCCCTCAGATGCCACCCCCGTGACTCCTTTCGCATAAGAGAGGCCCTGTAGAACATCTCGGCACAGAGGATCATGCTCTGGGCGTCTATGCATCTGGCAAGCTCATGGTAGTCCTCGGCTTTGAGCTTTTCTATCGTCGGTTGCAGACTCAACACTTCGTCAAGAGCTGCCTTTAAACGTTCTTCCGACTTTATGATGCAGTAATCGGCAGGGGCAATGGCATCCTGGATCTGCCGGATGACCTCCCAGGGAGAAAGACCATCCCGGCAATCAAGGGGGGCATAAATCCTGGACCTGAATTCGCCGACCTGGTCGGAGTCAATCCGCGGAACGATTCCCCAGGTTTTCAGGGCTTTTGCGTAAGTGGCTGCGGCAGGTCCGCTTCTGGTGCCCGTAAAGAGGGCATTCATGATACCGGTGCCATGGATCTTCCCGGGAGGCGTGAGAAAAGCGCCGCCTCTGGCGCTTCCGCACCCTACCAGGTCACCTGCGCCGAACAGCCCCGGCACGGTCGTTGCCATCTGGTGATCGACCTTGACGCAGCCGACTTCGCCGATAAACCCTGGAACCACCTGGAATGACTGGTCCGGCACAAAATTCGCTTTGACCGCCTCCCGGTACATCTGATCAAGGGCCACCGGATGAAACTTGAAGAAAGCGGGTTGAGAGAATATGCTGACGTCAACTGAGATCGGGCCTTTTCCTGCAAGGGTCTCTTTGTACCATGCATTGACCGCCTGCGGGTCCATGGAGGAGTGAAAACCCGGCCGATGCTTCTGGCTTATATTTTCACCGTCCACATTTACCAGGTGGTCGTGGGCGATATGGGCGCCGCCGTGAACGCCATAGTAGAGCCACCCCCGTGGGTCTACACGGGCGAAATCAAACCCCTGGCCGATTTCGGCATTTCTCATGTGTGCCCCGGCCCGCCAGGCTGCGGCAATGCCGTTACCCGTGTGGCACCAGAGAGGGGTTACATCATAATTCTGCGACCCGTTGGCAAGAATAATCGCTTTTGCCCGGAAGATGTGGAAACTTCCGTTCTCGATGCTGAAGCCAACGGCGCCGGCCAGGCGGCCATCGTCTTTAAGCAGGTCTATTACCGCAACCCTGTCCAGGAATTTGATCCCCTGCTTTTTCGCGTATTTCGCCATGGAGTGGCACATGTAGGGATCGATACTGGCCGTTCCCCAGGGGAAAGGCCACTTGGCGTAGTCGATTTTTCCCGCCTCGTCCCGCAGCACTTTTACGCCCCATTCGGAAAGCCGCTCAGCAATGCGTTTGCTGGAGTAGGCGAATTCCCTGAGAAGGATCTGATCGTTGAGGTAATCGCCTATTTCACTCAGGTTGTACTTGACGAAATCCTCCGGATCATCCTTTTCGGTAACATAACTAAGGAGCCCGGCAGTCTTTCCCGATTTGCCTGCATAGCCTTTGCTGGCCACCGCTTTGTCCACGATGAGAATATCGAGGGAGGGGTCTGTTTCGTTCGCTGTTATGGCGGCCGATATTCCGGCCATCCCTCCGCCCACGATAAGGATGTCGGTTGAGATAACCTCACCCGGAGATTCTTTAGTCGATTTTTTCATGTCCCTGCCTCCTGTCCGTAGATAATATCCTGGGGTTGTACTTGCTCTGCCAGTCAGGCACAATCGTAAGAGCATTGGCCGGACAGAGCTTCTCGCAGTAGACGCAGATCTGGCAGTCTTGGGGATAAGCCAGAACTGGCCTTTCTTCTTTCTCATCCCAGCCTATGGCATTAACGAAACAGACATCGACGCATTGCCTGCAGCCGGTGCAGGCTTCGGTAACTGCTATTGTGTGCATAAATACCTCCAGTCGGTTATGGCTTAGCACCATGAGAGCGCAAGGGGTGCGAACTTCTCAGGTGTCAGGTTGATGGCGCCTTCCGGGCAATCGAGCTCGCAGTAGCCGCAGACCATACAGTCCTCCAGATACTTGATGACGGCTTTCTTGCTCTCCTCGTCCATCCGTATCACATCCACCGTACAGGCGCGTACACAGTTGCCACAGCCCGTACAAAGATCAGTATCGATACGTTCAATCGGCATAATCATTCCTCCTTTTTAGTCTTTCATTGCGTTTCAACCTTCCACGGATTCCCCGGGAAACCGCTTAGGATAACGTTCACCGTAAGGCTTCGAAAGATCCGGCCACCATTCCTTGGGGAGGGGGACCTTTACCACCTTCATCTCGCCCTTCTCCTCCTTCAGTTGGGTCCATGCGAGCCAATCCTTGTCGTTTCTTCGGGGATAATCCTCCCTGAAGTGACAGCCCCGACTCTCGGTCCTGAAAAGGGACGCCCTGAGTATCATTTCGGCAGTGAGCACCATATTCGCTGTTTCACGGACGAGTTTCATTTCGTGGAGGTCGTTAGCATACATCCGCGGGACAAGGTGGTCCCTCAAAAACTCGATTGTGGTGAGGGCAGCCTTAAGGCGTGCCTCATGCTTGATATAGGAGACGAAGTAAGGCGTCATCGCGTTCTGGAGAAGCTGGGTCACCCATCGGGGTTTGTAGCCTTCTTTTCGCTCCAGTGAAGCGTAGAGCTTACTTTTAATGTTCATGACGGCCTCCTCGGAAGGTTCACATCTCTTCTCGGTAGACGCATATTTTGCCGCGGCCAACCCGGCCTGTTTCCCTGTTACTGCCACACCTACCGTACCTCCTCCCACATTGACGATGAGCGCCCCGTTGTGTCTCGTGCCTGCGCAGTCTCCGGCTGTGTAGAGACCGGGAAGACTGGTACTGCAATGGGTATCGGTGACCCAGATGCCGCCCGTTCCTACATTTGCATAGCCGGTGCATGCACCGCCGGCTAAGTCGGCCTTGCCCCAAATATCGGCAATGGGGAATTTATGTTTCATTAACTCCTTGAACATTTCAGGTATGCCGTCCAGGTCGCAGTATATTGGGGTTTTGCCCGCATGGGCGAGGAATTCAAGAGCCAAATCCGGCTCAGTGGTGGAGCTTGCATTGCCCGACCAATTCGCCGACTCGCCGGAAGCCGTAAAAATATTCATGAAGGGTACCGGCCCCACATGCTTCATGGCAAAGAGCGCCGCAGGAGTGGCCAGGCGGGTAGGATGGGTGGTACAGCAGAATTCCTTACTCGCGATCCCGGCACCTGCCCGGTATGCCATTGCCTCAGCGTCGCCGGTCAGCATGTGAATGGGAAACCCGGCGGGTTTAAAGCTGTTGCCGCCCGCGGTGAGCACCGTTGCCTTCGCCTTGAAGACGTAGAAGTCACCCGAGTCTATCGAAAATCCTGCCGCTCCTGCTACCTGATTGTCATGCATCAGAAGATCGGTCACCATGATCCTGTCCATGCACTTCACACCAACTCTGGCTGCCTGCTTCCTGATGGGGGGGGTGATACCCCTGAACGGGATTGGGACGTTTGTATAGGGTGGGCAGATCATCTTGGCCATTTCGGGGGTGTAGGGGTCGAAGGGAACGCCCCAGGCAGCAAGGTCCTGATGTATTCCCCATGATTCCTTCGTAATGATCTCACACCATTCCTGATTGTTGATGTACTCGCCGTCCCGGTTGAGGGCTTCCATGATAGTTTCGAAGGGGACTCCCCACTCGGGGTTCCAGCACCCCATGCCCGCGGGCGGACTGATACTCGCCCCGGATTTCCCGGAATAAGCCTTGTCTACGACGAGCACATCGCACCCCTGTTCTCTGGCTTTGATCGCGGCTATGCCTCCTGCGATAGCCCCGCCGATCACGAGCACCTCAGTTTCGATTACGTGGTCTGATGCCATAGTTTCTCCTTTTCATCTAAAATCGTTTTCCTGCTATCCGTTGAATTTCACGTACCCGGCCGCATTCTCTCCAGCTATGCGCCCCGTGTTGACTGCAAAACCAAGCGTGCTGCCTCACAGGAAGGTTACCAAGGAATAGTCGTGCGTGTGGGCGTCGCTGGCGGCGTCACCGGCGGCATAGCGCCCCGGGATGGCCGCAAACTCCTCGTTCATGACCTCTGCCCGTTCATTGATTTTGAGACCGCCAATGGTGCCTTAAACTATGGGAATCCGTTTGAACCCGCAGAACTTCGGTCCCTTAATCGGCCGGAGATACCTGGGATTCTTGGCGAATATATCGTCATGGCCTTTTTCGCAGAACCGATTGTAAACCTGCCCCACCAGTACTGATACCACCACATCCTTAGTCAGTTTATCCATCTCATCTCTCCCATTTCTTCTTTCTTGCCGCGAGTATTACAACACAATAATCGCATCCACCCCGCAATTCTCGAGGGCCTCAAGGGCCTTTTCCGCCAATTTTGCAGGAATCTCCTTGAACTTCACCTGCATGCTATTGCTTCCTTCTTTGATCTCAAAAACTTCCGGACAGGTCTCGAAACAAACCCCACAACGCAGGCAATAATCTTCGATCTTCAATTTCATAGGTTCTCCCCCCGAATCGGCAAAGTGCATTGCCCATCCGGTTAACCCGGTCGCGCAGGATGTTGTAGGTGAAAATTCTGTTTCCCTCCACCTCTATCATTGCAATGCGGTCTGAATAGAGCATGGCATTGCGGGTGACAAGGGTTCTGATCGTCGAAAACTTGCCTTGATTACTACTCATCGCTCCTCCTTGTGAAAGGGTGTCATGTCAACGATTACTGATTGTTCTTTTGGTTGAATTTGTTTCTCATCTCGTCCCAGTCCTTTTTAAGCTTCAGCATGTGCTCTTTGAAGAGTTCCTGCTGTTTGGCCATCCGGTCTCGCGTGTCGGGCGTGATATCATTCCATTCCTTCCTGTCGAGTATCGACCATAGGGGAAAGGGCTCACCCGGCGGGCAGCCGCCGGCCCAACACCCCTTCGTCCGAAATTTCTTTAGACAGTCCCCCACAAGGATCAACTTGTCCGGGTCAATCCCCTCGGGAATGTTCTTCTTACGTCCCACGAGAATGGTGACATCCTTGTGCCTGTCATACTCCCCGAGGGCCTTGAGGTTCTCCATGGTCAGTGCCATCAAAGCCAGACAACTGCTGCACGCCCCCGTAGCGTCAATTTTATATTCTTTATACTTTCCAAGCCCTTCAAGATAGGGAAGCCACAAGGGTTTATACACTTCTTTGATCTGCCTGCCCTTCACTTCGATATCCTCTTCCGCGTAATGGCCGAGCCCCCGCTCCCTTGCGGCCTCAAAATAGGCTATAATCCCGACATCGATGCCGATCATCCGGCAGATCGTCGCATCGATCGCAACGGGATCTCGGGAGGCGACAAGACAGCCGAAGTCAACCGGCAGCGGCGTATGCGGTCCGTAGCCTTCAGCGGGCCGGATCAGGTCCGCGATGGTCAGATCGGCCTTGACGACGGACCAGACGTCCATCATGGCGGCGGCAAGGTTCGTCTGGTGCATCTGCCAATGGACTTTGTCCTGGACAGTGCCTTTAATGTTTTTCAAGGCACAGGTAAAGACCATGCTGCAATGGGACTTGAGTATGGGGAGGTTGACAATGTGGTCTGCTTCGAGCAGAAATCTGGGCAAAAGCACCCGAGTAAGGTCCGATCTGGAGTCCCGGATCGGTATACTGATGAGGTTCTTGTCGCTTTTGATGTCTATGATCCTGTCCGCCCCGGCCTCCTGGGCCGCTTTCAGTACCCCGCTTATTTCCAGACACTCCATGGTATCGCATCCAATAGCCGCCGACTCGGCAACAATGATCTCCTTAGGACCGGCCTTGCGGATCTCTCTGATGACGGCGGCCACTACCTCGGGGTTGGTGTTGACACTCGATTCAGGCGTCCCCTGGTGCCCTGCGTTCGGCTTTATCACCACTGTTGATTTAGGCTTGATCAGGGATTTCACCCCACCGAGTGGGGCCAAAACTTCCTGTACCATCTGGGCGAGGTCAGCCCCCTTTGTTATTGAAACTACAGATTTTTTCATGACAATTGAATTTCCTTTTCCTTGAATATAATTAACTCCCTTGGGCACACGTTTTTACATGTACCGCATTCCTTGCAGATTGTTTGATCGATAACATACAGGATACCGTTTTGTTTTATTGCTTCCTCAGGGCACTCGTCAGCGCAGATTCCGCAGGAAATACAACCTTCGGCCACTTCATAAGGCATTGCTTCACTCCACAATAATTCTTTGTTAATGTCCTCCTGCCCACTTTCTGTTTTATTTGCTCAACACATATTTCGCAGCGCTTTCTCCAGCAAGTCGTCCGCCATTGACTGAAAAACCAAAGGAGTGTCCGGTGAAGTGGGTATTGTAGGTTCCCCAGTCAGCAGTTCCGACATCAACACCCGCAGCATAGAGTCCGCCGATAGGATTATCCTGCTGATTGAGAACCTGCATTTGATAATTGACTTTAATGTCTCCGTGCACCGTGTTAATGCAAGCGCCGCATTTCATCGCATAAAACGGCGGGGTCCGCAGTGGAACAAGAGTTTCACGATCTTTATCAAACAATTTATCATGGCCTTGATCACAGGAAACATTGTATTCATCGATGGTCGCTTTCAGTGTTTTTGGGTCCGCTCCGATGAACTTGGCGATCTCTTCCCATGATTCCGATATCTCCACCAAGCCTTTTTCAGCCTCTTTCTTAAGATCCCTGGCAAACTCTTCCTTCATGGCCGGAATATTGCCGGCGTTTGCGGGAACACCACCCGGCAGCAGCGCCCCCACAACCAGCTCAAACTCGCTAAAGCCTCGCCCTATGATTCTTTGTAAAATGTTTTCATCAAACACCGAATACATAACCTTGTCAGGCTGTCGGACGACTGCATTGGCACTTTCAGAAAAAAGATCCGAAATGGTCTCATCCGCAAATCGATCACCATTTTTGTTCACCCAAACCGTAAGGTGTGAGATGGGGAGAACATAGGCAGGCAATCTCAATTCCCCAAAGAAAATAGGCGCATGCATTTCATAGATCACCCTGCCTTCTCTGGCGGCTCCAACCTCGGTGAGCATTTGGAAACCGTCACCCGGATGATCCAGACCCCAGGTTATAAATTCCTCCGGCTCGTATGTCTGGGGCCAGGGGATGGCTTTTTTGATCAGGTCCTTGTTTCCATACAATCCGCCGGTAGCAACAATGACACTTTTTGTATGGATCGTCATTTCGCCATCTTTTGTTCCTGCTATGACATCTGTAATGTTCCCATTTCCATCAATGAGCAGTCTTTTTCCTCTGGTCTGAGTGAGGATTTTTACACTCAGCTTTTCGCAGGCCTGGCGCAGCTTATCCATGATCGCGGCACCGGTTGTATTATAGCCTGTAGCATAGTGGTGCGCCCGCGGCGTTTGACCGGGAAAATGAGAGAGAACGCCTCCCCAAACCACTCCCTTGTCTTCAAGCCATGCAACCGTATCCGCCGTTTTATTGATCAACGTCCGGAGCAGTCTTGGGTCAGTCTTCCAGTGATGATAATGCATCTGTTCTTTAAACACGTCGTCCTTACGGCATTCAATTCCCAGGAAGTTCTGAATTTTACTGTCTGCTGCAAACATACCCAGAACGAAATTGCCGTTTCCCCCTATACCCTTCCTGGATTCCAGGATGATGATATTTTTTACCCCTGCTTCCGCCGCAGCGACCGCTGCGGTAAGACCGGCAGCCCCCCCACCGACGATGACCAGATTAGCTTTCATGTTTCCACTCATTTTGGAAACCCTCCTTTTATTATTTATTGTGGGTTAACAATCCGGTACTGCTACTTGCTCATAAAATTGCCTACCAACTCCACATAATTAAACCCGCTTACATTCTTACCCATAAACTTGCCAGTGAAGGTACAGGCTGCTTCGTACTTGTCGTCACCACTCGGCGACACAATCTCCTGTTGCAGGAGGCCTTCATAGGCATTGACAACGAACTCGGCATCCAGGCTTGGTATTTTCACTACATAGCGTGTTGCGTAGGTCTGCCTGGTAGTTGGGCTGGTCCAAAAATCAGATTCGCCCTCGGCCAGAGGCACGATATCTGCGACCGTATGAGTGCCATCGGGAGCCAGGACCGTAGCCCAGGCATTTTCGTTTTTGCCGTCCACAGTCATGTCCCAGATGCTGATCTTGTAGTTGTTGTCCAGGTTCAGATCCATCCACTTCCACTTGGTCTTCTTATTGAAGAAGTCAGGAGACATGTCATTCCACTGGCGATCAAGCCAGGCATCTCCAGCGATCTTGGAGATATTGCCATCTAATGTCAGCGTACCGACTGCTTTCAAATGCGGCACTGAAAACTGCCAGACCTGCACTTCATCGCTGAGAAACGGGAAGGAGCCTGTGGCGCAATTGTAGAGCACCGGGCCGCGACGGGTTATCTTCACCTCTACCCTGCCTCTGCCCTCGGGCAGGTCTCCCCAGAGCGTCATGTAATCGAGTGTTCCCTTTATCCCGGAGGTGGGACAGTTAATATCCATTCGCTCCGTCGAGATACTGAACTGACCAGCCTCGTAGACGGTCTCCTTTTGGGTGTACCATTGATTGGTCTTGTCTGTGAGCGAAACGATTGACAACATGAGGGGGTAAGATGTAGGGTTTTTTACTGGATTGACCACCATCTGATGGATCATAAAATTGAACTCACGTCCGTCATCGCCTTTCATATTAGTGACAACAAAGTTGCTGTCCGTATGGAACCCAAGGTGCAGGCTCAAGTCCTTTTCAGGATCCAAGAATTTCGGAACCCCCATAATTGTCTTCGGCTTGATCGGATGCTCAGGCTTTTTGCCTATGTATTTCATTTCCATAAGTGCCTCCCTCCTCTGTATTGTTTATTTGATGATGTGACTTGTTGTCGCTATCCCTTGCTACACCTCTTCAGCCCCAGTATCCGTCGTGCGTCATCCGGCGTGGCGACCTCTTTGTTGGTCTCCCTGATCAGGCGGGCGGCGCGGGATACCAGTTCGACGTTCGTGGCAAGCCGGCCTTTGGCAAAATAGATGTTGTCTTCAAGACCGACCCGCACATGCCCGCCCAGAGCGATGGTCGCATAAAGAATAGGCAAATGGTCCCTGCCTATGCCGAAGGCAGACCACGTGGCATCCTCGGGCAGCATGCTTTTCAAATAGAGAAGATCTTCGACCCTCCCGGCGGCACCGCCGAGAACGCCCAACACAAACTGAAAGTGGGCGGGGGTCTTGAGAAGGCCCTGCTTTATATAATAAAGCGCGTTGTGAAGCATGCCGGAATCGAAGACCTCGATCTCAGGCTTGATATTGTGCTCCAGCATCACAGCCGCGAGCTTTTCCAGAAACTGGGGAGCATTCACGAATATCTGGGAGGGCATCCAGTTGAAGGTTCCTGAGTCAAAAGAGGCCATCTCGGGCACTAACTCGACAAGATGCGCCATCCTTCTTTCATCCGAAGCCTCGGACTCCCCTGAAGTCGTAAGGTTGATGACTACATCGCACCGATCGCGGAGCTGAAGAAAGGTTTCTTTGAACCGCCCTTTGTCCATGGTTCCCATGCCGTTTTCATCGCGCATATGGAGATGGACAACCGCCGCACCCGCCTTCCAGCATTCATAGGCGTCATCGGCAATCTCCTTCGGCGTCAACGGGATATGGGGGGTCAGATGTTTGGGTGTTACTGCCCCGGTTAAGGCTGCGGTGATGATTACTTTTTCCATATCTTCATTCCCTTTAATACTTGGTCACTCTTTCAACTCAAATTCCATAATCCGGGGGCCGGCCACCAGGCCCGGTATGGCTCACACAGGCTCGAAGGCCTTTATGTTTTTAAGGTGATCGATCATCTTCAGATAGAGAAGGTCCCTTTTTTTCAGAATTTCTTCCTCTTTCCGTCCCTGGTAGTCATACATGCCTTTGGACGTCTTCACTCCAAGGTGGCCTTCGGCCACCTTTTTGTCGATGAGCGGGACGGAGACTTCGAGTCTTTTCAGTATATTCCGGACCGTATCCAGACCATTGAAGTCGATACTCTGGACCACCCCCACAACAGGAATACGAATCCCCAGAGAATATTTAACCGCCGTGTCTATCTCCTCTGGGTTTGCCAGATCCTGTCCCAAAATGTTGAACATCGCCAGGCCATAGGCGTTCTGAATTTGATTGACGATGAAACCGGGAACGAATCTCTTCATGACGATTGGCACCTTCCCGATTTTTTTCATAAGGTCAGCCGTAAAATCAATTGATTCAGGGGAGGTGTTTGGGCCGGGAACGACTTCCACAAGGGGAATGATGTGGGCCGGGGCATACCAATGGGCGATGACCAGGCGTTCCGGTCTTTTCAACGCCGCAATACCAAAAACATCCAGTCCGGAGGTGTTACTGGCAATGACGGCGTCATTGGGACAACATTCGTCCAATTGACCGAGGACCTGTTTCTTAATCTCCGGGACCTCAGGGACAACTTCTATGGCGAACTGGACGTTCTGTACGGCCCGGGCCAGGTCAGCGACCGGATGAACGCGACCCAAGATGGACGGGATATCGCTTTCGGAGATCGCGCCATACTCGGCCAAAGTCGCCAGGTTCGACTTAATCAGTTGAACGCTGCGCTCCAACAGTTGATCATTCCTATCGACGAGCACCGTCTCGATTCCTGCCTGGGCAAACGTCTGTGCGATGGAGTGGCCCATGACCCCCGCCCCAATAACCGCGGCCCGCGATACGTCGTTTGCATTCATCTCTTCACTCCCCTTCTGATTGGTTCAGCTCAATACGATATCCAGCACTCGATCAGTTCCTGGGGGAATAGACTGAGCAGCTCGTAGCCGTCCTCTTTGACAAGTACCATGTCCTCTATACGTACGCCGTGCTTCCCGCCTTTTTTGCCTGCATAGGTCTCAAAGGCCATGACCATGCCGGCCTTGATCGGCTGCGGCGGCAATCCAAGAGCCCTGTTCGAGTACAGGACCATCGGTCTGTCGTGAAGCGTCAGCCCGAGACCGTGGCCGCAGGCGTAGGGGACGACTTCAAACCAAGAATCATACCCCCAGTATTGGGGCTTATCGGGCCATTTTGCGAGTACGTCGTAATCCGTAGCTCCGTCCTTCACGGCGCTCATTCCGGCGGTGAGCATCTCCTTGGCCTCCGCGAACAGGTCCTTTTGCTCCGTGGTGGCCTTCCCGCAGCAGAAGGTCCGGTAGATACACGTCTTGTAGCCTTGATAGGAAGCGCCATCGACGTCGATGTAGACCAGGTCGCCGGGGCGAATCATACGGTCGGAAAAGGACCATCCATAGGGGTTCGTGTTCTCGCCTGACATACAGACCAGGTCCTCCGTGTGGTCATCGCCCTCGGCATAGAGCTCCTTGATGCCGATGCCCACGAGATCGCATTCCCGCACCCCGGGGCGGATGGCGTCCACAATGGCGGCAAAGGCCCTCTCCGCATTGCTGCAGCTTATCTTGATCAACTCGATTTCATCCGCCGTCTTGATCATTCGGACAAAGTCCATGACCGGTTTCCCGTGGATGCAGGTGATCCCTTTTCGTCCGAAGGCCTCAAAATATAGATGCTCCAACGTGGACCCCTCAATAGCAAGGGTTTCCTTTTCCACGTCGTATTGGGCCATCAGCCCCGCTATCCCGTTGACCCAGTTATCTATAACGGGGTCATAGGAGTCACGAGCGGAGAGCTTGGCCATGCCGAAAGAAGGCTGGACCCCGGCAAGCCACGGCATCCTTCGATGCTGCTCCGAAGGCGTGCCTCCACCGATCAGGTGGGGCTCGCCGTTTCGTGCGATAAAGGCGGCCTGATATTCCGAGGGACGCATGGGTGTCGTCACATAATACGAGGTAATGTAGCGGATGTTGTCGGCGTCAAAGGTCAGCAGGGCACCCACATTGTCCCTGGCCATCTGGGCCTTGACCTTCGCAACTCTATCTTTTCTCAACCGGTCATAGTTGACCCTCTGTTCATAATCGACCGCATATTTTCCAAATGCCATTTCATATCTCCTTCTCCGGTTTGATGATTTTCCCGTATTGCGCGTAGTCCTTTGTCAAATCGGCCACGTCGGCGAAGTACTGGGGATTTTGAATGTAATGTCTGCCGATCCATTCGATGTGGTGTTGAACCGCCTCGAAGGAAAAACGGGGAACTTTCGCATCCGCCTCGTTCCATTGAACCTTCATCTTCCCGTCACGGACGACGATCTCACCCCGGACTGCACAGATGGGGCACATGACGTAGGGCAGGTCCTCATGAACGTGGAGTATATTGGCGTGGCAGACAGGACATTCGACACCGCTCTTTTCACCCACGTACTTCACGTCTTCTATCGGGGTGTTCATCGCCTTGGCCACATTGCGCCCGAGCTGCCTGGCCCTGGCCAGCGCTTTCCGATAGAACTCGATTCTTTCATCCTGGGGGCCGAAGACCGTCCACATCTCTTCATAGGGGATATCGGTAACCCTCACCATGTGAGTCTTTGGCGTCAGATCCGTTCTTTCCCAAAGATTGTACTCTCTTATGCCGCAGAAATTGACCTGCATCCGGTCGACGACTTTCCGGGTATGCTGAATAAAGATATCGACCATGGGCAGGTTAAGACTGGTCCAGCTATCATAGCCGCTGCCTCCCACCCCAATGACGGCGCCCACCCTGGTTTTCTTCATTATCTCCCAGTTGTGGATAAAGACGTGATTCATCCGCTCGTGGATGCAGGTAAAAAAGCCATTGGCCCTCACATGATAGCAAGGCACCCCGATGATCAGGGCCGCGTCTTCGACGCAGGTCTTCTCCAAGATCCATTCCACGTCATCTTTCTGCCAGCATTTACCGGTCTGCACGCATCGGTCGTCGCAGCCCCGGCAAGGGAGGACCTTCAATGACATGGCCCGGATGATCTCGGTCTCAACGCCCAATTCTTCGGCCCCAATGGCCGCTTCCTTGATCAGACTCTCGGTAAAACGATCCTTTCTGCCGCACGATAAAGCGATTATTTTCCTCATTTAATCGAGTGTCCTTTTGGGCTCACTATTTTTTGTCTCTCACTTTTTGAGGGGAGTACTCCAAATTCCAAATATCCTTGGTTAGGTTTTTTTGTTGAGAAGGAGTTCCTGCTTATCCTTCTGGATCTTAAAGCGGGGCCTTTTGTTATGGACCACAAAATAGGGCCGATCCCATCGCACATCCTCTTTCGGAACCAGCATCCTCAACCGGCCGGAAACCCTGCATCTCTCGGCGGCGTCGATCAATACATTGCCCTGACCGGATACCACGGGGGCTATTTTTTCACCGAATTCCCTCCCGAAACCTTCCCAGTCACAGGATATGGCTCCAGTGGGGCAGATCATCTCGCAGAAGGTGCAGCCCAGCCACATGTCACAGGCAGTCCCCTTGGAGCCGTATCGTCGCGGCTCGACAGACAGATCGATGTACTCCATGAGACAGTGATCCATGCAGAGACGGCACTTCGGGTAAAGGCATTTCTTCTCGTCATAGGTCATATACCCGTGTGGATTGCGACCGGACCGGTAAAACTCTGTCAAGGCCAATAATTGCGGAGTTAACACCTGGTCCGGCACCGGTGGAATCAGGCCGGTCTCTCCTGCAGAAATCCTCCGACTGCGTTCAGCCATTTCCCGGCCGAATTCCTCCGCCTCAATGAGGTCGATCTCATCGGGGTGGCCGTGGGTATAATAAGGGCTGGGAGCAAGCTGAAAACGGGCATCTCCAAACCAGTCACCCATGCCGATGACCGTAAATCCCCTACCCTTCAAACGCCGGACCACGGTCGGGAAATACTGCTCCGGCATGACCCCGTGGGTGTTAAAGGAGAAGATGTGCTTGCCCTGTTGTAACGGCAGACTCTCGATGAAACGCCGGATATTGGGAGTCTCGGCCCCGCACCACACCGGGCTGCCCAAGCCGATCAAATTATATTGCTCTAAATCCGCGGGCTTTACCTCCTTTACCGGGACGATGTCACTTTCCTCTGCCGACCGGCTTAGTCCCCGGTATATGGCCTGGGCGACTTTTTTAGTATTTCCTGTTTGAGAATAATAGATAATCAGACTTTTCATGATGACTCCTTCCTTGTCTTTTACCTTCCGCCTCATACCTCTCGCTGTATTTCTCTTATTTCACTACTATTCGCCCGGTAGTCGGCGGACCTCCTTCTTTAAAACTCACTTCGTTCTCATAAGTCCCCGGCTTGGTAAACACCGCGCTAGGCGTTTGTCCATAGCCTATCCATCCGGAGGTCAAACACTTGTTCTCGTCCAGAGCCAGCCCCACCAATGACTCGGTGGCTGCCAGACACATTTCCCCTTCTTTGAACAATACGGTCCAAGGTACAAGGTATAAGGTATATGTTTTTCTTTATACCTTACACCTCAAACCTTGAACCGTAAACCTGTTCCGATTATCTCGCCCTTTTCAGAAGCGCCTGGGGCGTCACATCATTGTAAGTAAAGTTGTCGGCATTAACTTTGAAATCGGTAATAAACGAAGTAGCCATACCGAACTGAAGGTCAATACCTATCAACCCGTTTATATAGACCAATTTCTGGCCACCCGGCATAGGGTAGGATTTAGTGTGTTGGAGCCAGACCTTCCATAATTTGCCGGCCCGGTCCCAGGCGATGGCATAATAAGGCCATAAATTCTCTTTATCGATGTAGATGCGTTTTTTGCTTTGGGGATATTTGGCATCCTTTGGTATAATATCGATCACATAAACATCCCGGATCTCATATCCTTCGGTATCCACGGGCAATTCATTTTTCTTGTGGGCCATAGCGACTTGAAGGGTCATCTTGCTTTCGGGAACGGCCAATAACTTTTGTTCCTTCACCAGAGTATAGGTAAATTCCGGAGTCCTTCCGTCAAAGATTCCAAAGTCATCCGGTGCCTGGGTGGAGCCCAATACCGGAGTGGAACGCTGACCGGCCTCAGCCCGGATCACCCTCCGTAAACTCGGCAGGTACAGGTAGGTATCGTCGGACTTGTTCTGATCCACGTATCGATAGGTTAAGAGGATAGTATTTTTAATACTCTCAGGAGCTATGTAGTGGAATATAGTAGCCTTATAAAGTCCAATGGGGTTTGCTAAATTCGGCTTTGGATCCAATACCATGCGATTTTTGAAAAACAGAATGGGTCCGCCGGCTTGGCTCCAACGGACGTCTTCGCCTCGCCGCTTTTCAAAAGACCCACCGCGGCCCACGAGCAGGCTCTCATCACCCTGATATCTGGAATCATAATTCCACATCAATTTCAAAGCAAAGTCCTTATCCGTCGGTTGAAGATCGAGAAAGGGCAACCCCTCTCGATTGTACGCCGGGGTGATATTTCCCTTGGCATCGATCGAGTATTTTCCTTTGTTCTTGGCCGAATAATCCAGGAACACCTTGGGCATGGGATATTGCCTGGTTTCCGCCACCTTCATTTTGAAAAGCGGCAGAAGTCCTCCGAAGCCGTCTTCAAAAGCCTGGGCCCATTCTTCCGGGAACAGGTGGGCATATTTTTTGTAGTTGCTCTTATCGATGATCGTACCTGGTCTAGGCATCTCCTGGCCGAAGGATAATGAGACGCCAAAGAGACTCCCAAGCATCAACACTGCAATCAGCAAGGTCCACAATTTCAAAGTTTTCTTTTGCATAACTTCATTCCTCCTTAAAGATTAAAAATTAAACTGGGTAGTGAGCACGATCATATCCTTGGTCCGCAGGATGCCCATTCCCTCATAATTGTTTTCTCCATAGACATTGATGTACTTCAATTCCGCGGAAAACTTCTGGTTCAACCAGCCTGGAGTCCATTTTACGGCCGGCATAATCAACCCGCTGTTGGCCCAGGGCCAGTAACTGACCACCAGCTCTGTAGAAAGCCGGTTGTAGAACCAGTTGGTCGAGATGCGGCCGTTAAAGCGGGGCACATAAGAGGGCTGCTTGGTGGCGTAGAGAGCGTATTGGAGATTGTCGGCATTGGGAATGTATTCGGCTACATGCTCGATGGAAACGTCGATAGGGGCGGTCTTATGCCAGTCGAAATAAAGGAAACTGTTGAGGTCATAAGCCACCATGTATTTAAAATAATCCCGGGTGACGATGGCATCGAAAACCGTTGGATCAAAAGTGTTAAAAGGCTTGTTCGGCGAATAGATGGCCTCGGCCCGAACTACACCCGGCCAGGGAAGTTGCTTGTTCATGTAGGCGCCCATGATATCCATGGAAGGATGCACCAGGGTATATTGCCTTTCCGGTAGAAAGCTGTCCGGGCCGGTGGGGATCAGCCTTCCGGTCAGATTGCCTCTCTTGACCAGTGGGTCATAGTTTTGGGTATGCCAGTACATGAGGCCGAACAAATAACTGCCGGCATTGGTGCTGGTCCTGAAGCCGAAGCGGGTGTCACTGATGGTGTTGTCGGGGAATACCTCCTTAACCGTAGGGATTTCTGTGGGTACCCAGGTCCCGGCCAAAGGGCCGGGAATAAAGGAAGGCAGTTGGGTCCATCCCCTGGAAAAAGGAGGAGAGGCCACCCCAGCCGCTATGGGGAAAAGAATGGGGTTACCCACGGAATTGGGGGGGATGAATCGGTCCTCGGGATTGATGGCGAACCGCTGTCCCGCTTGATGGGCAATAGGGGCGGCGAGCTGGGGCAATCGGTTGACCCGGTACTTGTCATCCACTAAAAGAGGATTGACGATCCATTCGAAGCTGGAGCTCAAGGGATCGACGTCATGGATAGAGCGAATCATCCACTGTGGAATCCGGCTGTCTTCCAGGTTGGAAAAAGCCAAAGCATATCGAGAATCATCGGGATGAATGACATCTCCCACCCGCTCGGTCAGGGATTCCCCCCAGATGGCGATCTGCCTTCCGATCTTAAAATTGTTCTTTTTATTGGGGTTCCACTCAAAATAGGCCTCCCGGATGACATCGTTGAGGTTCTTGTATTCACTGTATTCCTCGCCGCCCTTTTTGCTCACCGATCCGTCCTCTACCGCATACCAGGGCTCATAGGCAAACTGAATGGCCGTCCAGAACTTAAATTGATCGGATATTTTCCAATCCGCGTAGGTCCGAAGCCAGGTTCTCTCAGTGGCCAGGCGGTCATCGTTTTGTTGAAAGGGCTGTTTCTCAAGAAAAACACCCGTGTTGTTACGGAGCCATCCATAGATCGTCAGCTCCTGGTTGCCAAAGGTCATCTTCTCGAAGGCAAAGCTTGGCTTGGGGATCAGAAAGGCCAAGAGGGCCAGGCAAACCAGGCTTGCCCAAATTCCTTTTAATCTTTTTGTAAACATCTCTTTCCTCCTCTCAAAGTTTAAATAACGGTATCTTGAACCTATCTTTTCGGAAGCGTTCCGGGAGGAATGCGATATCCTCCATTGTTTTCACCTCCCTTTGTGATGAATTTTGGCTTGATGATGTTGATGACCGCCGGCAGTACCAGGACGCCGACCACCATATTGACCATCATGAGAATCCCAAGCAATATACCCATCTCCGCCTGAAACCGGAGCGGAGAGAAATACCAGAAAATGACCCCGGCGGTCATCATGGTGGCAGTGAAAAAGACCGCCCGGCCGGAGGTGATGATGCCACCCCGGACCGCTTTGGCCAGATCTTTCTCCTCTTTATAGACCTCGATGATGCGGCTGACGATGTAAAGGCCGTAATCGACACCCAGGCCGATGCCCAGAGAGACCACGGGAAAGGTGTTGATGTTGAGGCCGATGTTCTTGAAGACCATGTAGGTGAAGGCCAGAAAGTTGGCTAAGATAAGGGACATGATAAAGATCACACCCGCCAGGAGGGAACGATAGGTCACGGCGCAGAGGATGAAAATGATGCCGAGAACAATAAACAGGATCTGGTCGTTCTTGACCTGGATCACTTCATTGGCCGCGGCCAGGATACCTCCCAAACCGCCAGCCGGTTTCGGGACCGCATTTTCCATGAGCTTGGGATTGTCCTGGGTGAACCGGTTAACCCGGTTTATGACCTCCTGGAGGACCGGGCCTTCGTGATTCTTCAGAAAGAGCTTCACATTGGTGCTGGTCATACCGTAATCGATCCAGGTATCCATCTCACCGGGGGCCGCCCCCATTTGAATAAGGGTTATCATATTTTGAATGGCCTGCTGGGAGGACGGAATGGACTCCCACTTGGGATCATTACCGTGGGCCAGCATATTGCTGCCCTTGATCAGGTCTGATACTGAAATGGCAAAGCCTACATTTGGGTCGGCCATCATGTATTGCTGAAGCCCCTCCATGCCCTGGATGACGTCCGGATAGGTTACCGATTGAGGCCTCTTGCCTTGGACCGCTACCCACATCTGGTCCACTCCGGGAAACCTCTTGTTGATTTCCACGATATCCCGGTTGTACTCCGAATAAGGCCAGAGGATGGGGCTGCCCGGATTGGCATCCCCGAACTTGAGGTGCGTCGAGGAGATGATGGCACCAATCAGGATAAGGATACTCAGACCGACCGTGGCGTAACGGCCTGCTCCAAAAGTCCAGCCTGACATTTTAATGAGGATCCGCCGTAGGAGATGCTCGGTAAAATATTCGATCCGGTAAGTAAGGGACCTGTCAAGGATGGTAGCCCGGGTAGTCACCCTTTTGGAAAAATCCTCGTTCGCTTGGGCCAGGGCAGCAGGCACATCAGATTTTTTGGGCACCCGAACATATTTGAAGGAAGCAAAAAGCGGTGGATAAAAGAAGAAGATGGTGAAAATCATGGCGCCTGACCAGAAAAAGCCTAAATAAGCCAGGTTTCTAAGGGTCGGGATGGGGGTCAGGCAGATCACCAGCAAAGCCAGGGTATCGGCCAGGATGCCGATCAATCCCGGTGGAAAGAGGCCGGTGCCGGTAATCAGAGCCGCTTCCCGGGTATCCTCTGATTTCTGATACTCCTCAGTAAACCGCTCCACCCACTGGACCCCATGGCTCATGGCCCTGGCTGATAAAAGGAAAGGGATGACGATGATCAGGGGATCGAAATGGAACCCCAGGATGGCCGCAAAGCCCAGGCCCCAGATGGAGGTCATGACAGCACTGATGAAAGGCCAAAACCATAGGCCCCCACGACTCATATAGGCGAAGAGCATCAGGAGGATCACCACGGAAGTGATGGCCAGGATGAGGGCCATGTTGGGCAGATAATGGTAGATCCAGCCGTAGAGCAGGGGTGTGCCGGTCAGATAGATCTTATGATTTCCAGCCTGTTCTTTCTTCTTGATCTCCATGAATTTGTTGTAGAGCACATTGAAGTCGATTTTGCCTTCGATGAAATTGGCATCCAGCCGCAAGGCCTTCTGATCCCGGGAGACCCAGATGCCGTTGACGTTTCCGCTGGTAAAAACTTTCTTTTTGAGTTCTTCAATCCCGGCCTGATCCTGGGGTACTTCTTTCATCACCGGGTAACAGGAAAACCCTGCGGCCGTCTCCTTAAGGATCGATACCTTCTGGGAGGCGATGGAAAAAATTCCGAAGTGGTCTACACCGGGGATAAGATCGACGGCGTCGGTGATACGGGCCATCTTCGAGAGGGTCTCCGTGTTGAAGACATCCCCCTCTTGGACTTCCAAAACCAAAGTGGCCTGGTAGGCACCGCCGAAGTATTTGGCGTATTGCTGGTGGACCTGCACGTAGGGATGATTCTGAGGGAAGAGGTCCAGAAATTGGGTGAACATCTGGATGCGGAAAATCTGGCTCAGAAAGAAGAGGGTGATGACCGTCATGGCCACCATTACCTTTTTTCTGTGATTGATGAGAAAGCTGACCAGTGCCTTATACATGATTTACTCCTTCCCCGCGGCGCACATAAAGGGAGGCAGACCGAGACGGCTCCAGGTTTTGCCGGCATCATGGCTGGCCAGGATCTTGCCTTCATTACCCACCAGAAATCCAGTGCCGTCAAGGAAAGCCAGACCGGAGAGCCAGGAGTAGTGACCTGGGATAATCAAGGGGGACCAGGTTTGACCGTTATCTGAAGATTGGACCACGGCCCCCCGTAAACCGACGGCTATAAGTCTGGAACCCCAAAATCGGACCTTGAGCAGGGTATCTTCCGTGTTGCTCTTGACCTCTTTCCAGTTTCGGCCCCCGTCGCTGGTAACCAGGATTTTCCCGGCCGTGCCCACGACCACACCCAGCCTGGATTCATGAAAGGCGATGCCGAAGAGTTTGCCCAATTGTCCGCTCCGTTGTTTCTGAAAGGTCTTTCCACCGTCAGCCGTATGAAGGATGGTCTCAAATTCACCGCTGATCCAGCCTTCCCGTGGGTTCAGAAATACCAGGTCATTCAAAATGACATCTTCATTAAAAGGCAGCTTCTCCCAGATCTTCCCGCCATCCACGGTCTTCAGAATGGTGCCGAAGGTGCCCACGGCAAAACCATTTTGCTTATCGAGGAACTGGACCTTGAGCAGCTTCTGATCGGTCACCGGGCTTTTTTGTTTCTCCCAATGAGACCCTCCGTCCTGGGTATGCAGAACGATCCCCTGGTCACCCACGATCCAGCCTTCTTTATCGTCCACAAAGGATACACCGGTTAGGGCCTGGACTGTGCCTGCCTGCTGGCGCAACCAGGTCTTGCCCCCGTCGGAGGAGTGGGTAACAGCGCCGAAGTAGCCCACCACCCAGATATGATCCTTGTCCGGTGCGGCTACATCGTAAAACTTGTCGCCGAAGGTGATCGGTGGCGGTCCCATGGCCTGAGCACCGTGCACTAAAGGTCCTTGTGCCTTCCCAGGCGGCTTTCCCTGATCGCCTGAAGAAAGCCCTTTTTCTTTATGGCAGGCGGCAATCATCATCAGAAAACAGAAGCCACCTATCAAAGCCCAACAGTACCTCTTTTGACTCCCCACCATGCCCTGTTCCATCATTGATCCCCTTGAAAAATTATAACCATGTTCAACTGAAGATCTTTAACCCATTGCCCATTGACCCAAATATCATTCTTGTTCTTCGTGCTGCTCCCGGTTCCAGTTTATGAGATGTTCCATGAGCCTTTTTCGACATTCTTCAATAGCCTCCTGACTCCATTCATAGAATCCTTTTCCTGTTTTGAAACCTAATTCTCCGGCCGCCTGTTTTTGCCGTAACAAGGGAGAGGGCTTGGAGGATCTTTCGATATGGGGGAGAATATAATCATGAATCTGAAAGGTCAGGTCCAGGCCAACCATGTCGACTTTTTCCAGCGGCCCCAGCACAGGAAGTTGGAGGCCAAAGCCGCTTTTGATAACCTCATCAACCATCTCCGGTTCGGCAATGCCCTGCTCCACGATGGAGATCGCCTCCCGCAACAGGGCGTGCTGCAGCCGGTTGCCGACAGATCCGGGGACATCTTTTTTAACCTTCACCGGTCTTTTGCGGACTGATTGCAGCAGGTGATAAGTATAATCGACGACCTCAGGCGAGGTGTCCCGGCCCGGGACCACTTCCACTAAGGGGATCAGGTAGGGTGGATTCCAGAAATGGGTCCCTACTACCCGTTCTTTCCCCTTGGTCCTGGCGGCGATCTCGGTGATACTGATGAGAGAGGTATTGGTAGCCAGGACGGTGATAGAGGAACAGCATCCTTCTATTTCCTTAAAAAGATTTTGTTTGACCTCCAATTCCTCCGTTACAGCCTCAATCACAAAACGGGCTCCGGAGACCGCTTCTTTTAAGTTCCGGGCGATCCGGATTCTTTCGAGGGCCGGTCTGATATCCTCTGTGCTTCCAATCCCTTTTTCAGAAAGAAATTTCAAGTTGGACTTTATTTTATTTTTAGCCCCCAGAAGAACTTCAGGACTCAGGTCATAAAGGAAGACCTCATTGCCTCCGCTGGCAAAAATCTGGGCGATTCCATGGCCCATCAATCCGGCACCGATAACAGCTACATGTTCCGATCGCGACATCTGGCACTCCTACCCGGTTGGGCAATCCATCTTTCAACTCGACCTTTTTCATCGTCCCTCCTCCCGAGAGGATATTGCTTGTCTCTCATCACCGGTGAAGTTATCGAAGAGAAGATCTTGGAAGGCTATCATTTCAAGAACTGTGCCGGAAGCAGGCAGGGAGAGATCTGATAGATAAGTAGTTTATTTTAATTAATTTTTATTGATTGAGCCGTAAAGGGGCAGGGCCGGGTGCACTCAATATACTGCGCATCCCCGTAAAATATTGAGCTTCAAGCTATGAATGGGAGGGTCTCTTGATACCCGATTTTTTCATCCGAAATCTCAGGGAACTCGGATTAAGACCCAACTGATGGGCTGCGCCCTTGGGTCCCTGAATCACCCAGGAGGTCTTTTCCAGGACTTCGATCAGATAGGCCCGCTCCATCTCTTGAAGGGTCATCCCTTGATCCGGAATCTTTCCTGAGGGTGTCGGTATTTCAATTTGGAGGTTTCCTTCCGGACTGGTGATAACCGATCTTTCGATCAAATTTTCCAGTTCCCGGATGTTTCCCGGCCATGAATAACTCTTTAAGGCCTTGATCGTTTTTTGAGAAATTAACTTAAATTTCTTGCCGCTCCATTTGCTGTATTTATCCACAAACCATTCCACGAAGAGGGGAATATCATCCAGCCGCTCCCGCAAAGGCGGCACGAAAATAGGGAAAACGCTTAGGCGATACCAGAGGTCCCGGCGAAATCTCCCTTCTTCCACGTCCTTTTCCAGATCCCTGTTGGTGGCGGCGATGATCCGCACATCGGTCTTGATGGTCCCGGTCCCGCCCACCCGTTCAAACTCCCCGTCTTGCAGGACCCGGAGCAGTTTGGGCTGCAGATCCAGGGGAAGCTCTCCTATTTCATCCAAAAAAAGAGTTGTCCCGTGGGCCGACTCGAAACGACCTGCCCGCCGGGCAGATGCCCCGGTAAAGGCCCCTTTCTCGTGACCGAACAATTCGCTCTCAATCAGACTGGGCGTTAAAGCCGCGCAATTGACTTGGACCAGCGGACGGCTGTTATGCTTGCTGGCGTTATGAAGGGATCGGGCGATCAACCCCTTGCCGGTTCCCGTCTCCCCTAACAGAAGGACCGGAGCGTTGGTCGGGGCCACCTGTTTCACTTTGACCAGAATACGCTGCAAGGCCTGGCTCTGACCCACGATGTCTCCGTAATTGTGTTCCGCTTTGGTTTCTTCACTCAGATAAAGGTAATCCGCCTCGACCTGCTCCTTGAGTTTCTTTATCTCAGCCAGAAGCCGTTGCACTTCGGAAAGGGCGTTACGTAACGATTCCTCGGAACGCTTTCGCAAGAGGGCATTGGCAAAAATCTCTCCGAAAAGACGGATCTTCGAAATGTTTTCCTTCGGAATGATATCCTTCTGCCGGATAGAGTGCCTCTCGTGCCTGGCGAGTATGATAGCGCCCAACTTTGTCCCTGCAGCAATAATCGGGACCGATATAAAAGAAATAACACCGCTGGTAGAAACATAATTCTCCATTTTTTCGGCTTTCTCTGATTTCTTGCCGGAAGACGGATAGGTGACATATTCACCCTTATCCCATTGTTCAAACATGTATTCCATTTTCTCGGCAAAATCGGGCCGGCTTCTGAAGCTCCTTAACTGATCGGCGAATTCCTCACGGCGGGCCCACAGAAAGACCTTCTCCGCTGAATCGAATAGGGTCAGCCAATCCTGTGCTTCCTGATCGAATAGATGAAAGTTGCAGGAATCACCGCCAAGGAGACCGGCAAGCCGTCCAAAATCATTTCTAACAATGCCCTCAATCTCTTCAATCGGCATGTTTATGTATTTTGCCGACACTTCAGATAAAAGACGTTCGAAATAAATCGGCTCTCCGGCGTTTCCTTCTTTAAAAGAGGAATTCTTGTACATGAAATGTTCCTTCTCCCGGGATCTTCCGTCATAAGAAAACTATAAACATGGGGCTGGAAAAAGCAAACTCCCGCTCGGCGTTGGACTAAAAGGCTTGCGGGACGAAATCTCGCCTGGCCGAAAGATCGAATAATAATTCCTTTAATTGTTTCATAAAGTTTTTAACCTGAAGGGATGCCGCAATATATTGCGGCTTCTTTTATATCAAAACCTGAGACTCTGATCCACAAAAAAATGGTGGGCCTCCGAATGAGCCTTTCATTTAGTAAGCGGTTAAAAAGACGAGGCGAATTTCTTTTTAAGGATTTTGAGCGGCTTGGAAAGCTTCTGAAGGCGGACCGGTTCTACCTTATACATCAAGAGGGGATCCGCTCAATCAAAACCCTGGAAGAAGCCTTCGAGGGTGTCCGGAGGACTTGCCCCTGGGCTCGGTGGCGACTTTATTGGAGCCTGTTTACTGCAAAATTATTTATTTTTATCGCCGTACAGGTTCTTGAAGGCCGTTTTCAGGTGTTTATCCACGGCGTCGATAGCCGCCTGGACGTCTTTGTGCTCGATCCCCTGGAGGATCAGCCGGTGGGCTTTAAGACCGGACCGGACGTTTTCTGCGGAGGCACGCACTTTTTTCCAGTACCGGAGCACAGCGTGATTGATGATGGGCCGGGAGATGTTTTCCAAAAGTCTGTTATGGGTCGCCCGGCATAAGGCTATATGGAACTCCTCGTCGCCCTCAGCCGCCAGATCAAAGTCAACTGGATCCAATTCAAGCGATTTTTCCATCTTATGCAAAGCCTGACGACAGGCTTCGACATCTTTTTCATCGGCCTTCAAGGCGGCGAATCTGGCAATGCCGGTATCCAGGACGCTCCGGACTTCATAAAGATCTTTGACCGTCTCCCGCTCAAGGGCAATCTTCAAGGCCCTGTCATCCACCATGACATCCTGTGTTTGATTCACAAAAGTCCCCCGTCCCGGAAGGACGGTCAACACATTTATTCCGGCCAGGACCTTGATCCCTTCACGGACGGCGGTCCGGCTCACCCCGAGCATCCCGCATAACTCAAGTTCCGATGGAAGCTTGCCCCCCGGCTCAACCTGCCCTTCCGAAATCAAGGACAAGAGTCGCTGGGCAACGGCCTCGGACAGGTTTGTTTTTTTGATCGTTTCCATAGGGTATTCAGCCTCATTGTGTTATATGATTTAAATTAGGACGCAGATTTTCGCCGATATCCGCTGGTTCAAAAAATAAGCTGAAAGCTCAAAGCGAAAACCCGCAATCTGCGTCGATCCGCGTCTAAAAAGGAAATTCCTGTACCATCAAGATATGATCATGCACTATTTATATCATAGTGCGAAATCTTTGCACAGCAAAACTTGACTTATCCATCCATTTTTGCTAACTAAACAGAGAAGGATTGGAGAAATAGAAAAGATCGGAAAGGATGTTCCATGGCTCTTTTCACTATTGATCAGGAAAAATGCCGGCGCGACGGGCTTTGCGCGGCCGAATGCCCGGGAATGCTGATTGAACTCATCGGCCCAGAAGGTTTTCCCACACCTGTTGCCGATGCGGAAGAACGTTGCATCAACTGCGGCCATTGCGTGTCTATTTGCCCCCAGGAGGCTTTATCCCTAAAAACCATGACCCCGGAGGACTGTCTTCCCGTGCGGAAAGGACTTTCCCTGACTCAGGAAGATTGCGAGCATTTCTTACGCTCCCGGCGCTCCAGGCGCAAGTATAAAGAAAAAACGGTGCCCCGTGATATCCTGACCAGATTGATCGAAATTGCCCGTTACGCTCCCTCGGCCAGCAACAGCCAACCCGTGCACTGGCTGGTT
>CAZVHO010000045.1:28938-40582 GCA_964627515.1 uncultured Thermodesulfobacteriota bacterium
TGGCCGCGGCCAATGCCTACTCGCCTCTTAAGGAAGTTCTGGCCCTGCCCCCGGATCACCTGCCCTTCGGGGCCGTGATGATCGGTTATCCCCAATATGCCTATCAACGGATGCCATCACGAAACAGGCCTCCAATAACTTGGCGATGATGAAAAGCAAGATTGAGCGAGAATTCAGGAAATAAAAGGAGCATGATAATGACCGGACCTCTTCAGGGATTAAAGATATTAGACTTCTCCACTTTGTTGCCCGGCCCTTTTGCCACCATGATGCTTTCAGATCTGGGGGCCGATGTGTTGCGTATTGTTTCAGGCTCCAGACCGGACCTGACCACCCTGGCCCCACCATTTATCGGGGACACCGGCCTTTCTACCAGTTCGGCATATTTAGGGCGCGGAAAACGTTCCATGACCTTGAATTTAAAAGATCCAAGGGGCGTCCGTATCGTCCAACAATTGATAAACCGGTATGATATTTTGATCGAGCAATTTCGTCCCGGCGTCATGGCCAAGTTCGGTTTGGATTATCCAAAATTAAAAGAACTGAATCCGGCGCTCATCTATTGTTCCCTGACCGGCTACGGCCAAACCGGTCCCCTGACAGGCCGGGCCGGCCATGACATCAATTATCTTTCCCGATCCGGTCTCATGTCCTATTCCGGCCGCATCGAAACCGGGCCGGTTCTGATGGGCATGCAAATCGCCGACATCGCCTCCGGATCTTACAATTCCATCATCGGTCTCCTGTCCGCCATTATCTATCGGCAGGCCACCGGCAAAGGCCAATATGTGGATATCTCCATGACCGACGGCGTGATGGCTTTTACGGCTATGGTGGGGGCCTCTTTTCTGGTAACCGGGCATGAGCCGGGCCGGGAAGGGCATTATTTAAACGGCGGCTCCCTGTATGATTTTTATGAAACCAAAGACGGCCGACACCTCAGCTTCGGCGGTCTGGAGCCCCAATTCTTCGCCGCTTTTTGCCAGGGGATCGGCCGTCCGGATCTGATCCCGGGCAGTGTCATGCCGCCCAATGTTGAACAGGTTAAGAAAGAGGTCCGGGAGATCATCAAAACCAAAACACGTGATGAGTGGACCGAATGGTTCCTGAATTGGGATGCCTGTGTCGAGCCGGTATTAACCCTTTCCGAAGCCTTGGACGATCCCCTGGCCCAGGAAAGGGGTATGGTCATCGAGGTGGCTTTGCCGGGAGGCGGAAAGGTAAAACAATTAGCCAACCCGATCAAATTTTCCGAATCGCCGCCCCGATACGATCAGGTGGGCTTACCGGTCGGAACCCATACCCGGGAGGTTTTACAGGAACTGGGTTACGACGATCAGGAAATTAAAGAATTCGAGGGCAGCGGGCTTTTTAATTAGTGCCCGGTAGTTCAAAAGGATGAAGAGGATGACCAGTCTCCCACCGAGTCGTGAAGAGGCCTTAACCCTCCTCCGGCAATACAACCAAAACGAAGCCCTGATCCACCACGCCCTGGCCGTCGAGGCGGTCATGCGCTACCTGGCCCGTAAACACGGCGGTGATGAAGGGCAATGGGGGATTATCGGCCTGATCCATGACCTGGATTATGAAAAATTCCCCGAGGCCCATTGCCGTCAAACCAAGGCCATCCTGGAAGACCAGGGCTGGCCGGAAGAAACTATCCGGGCGGCCATTTCTCATGGCTGGGGCTTATGTAATGATGTGGAACCCAAAACGGATTTGGAAAAATTTCTTTATACCATCGATGAATTAACGGGTCTGGTGGCAGCCGCCGCTTTGGTTCGGCCTTCGAAAAGTGTCCTGGATATCGAGGTGAAGTCGGTCAAAAAAAAATGGAAACAGAAAAATTTTGCCGCCGGAGTTAATCGGGAGGTCATTGAAAAAGGGGCACAGATGCTCGGGAAGGATTTGGACGAACTCATCCATGACGTGATTATGGGCCTGCGGGAAGTAGCCGATCAAATTGGCTTATAAAATCGCTGAGAGGGCGATTTTTTAAAACCCCTCACGCCTCCGGCGGGGATTCCTTTGCGTAGCAACGAGATTTTTGTAATTGCCGTCCCCTCAACGGCAATTACAAATTATTTTTCTCTGTGATCTCTGCGCGCTCTGTGAGAGATCGTTTTTGGGGTGTGACTGGACTGTACTGAAGAAGCCCGTCGATATTATTTTGCGACTGTTAATAATTGCCATCCACTTTCTCCATATCAGCCCCAAGAGAAGTACAGACCTCATAGAAGTTGGGGAAGGAAACCCCTACCCATTCAGCCCCATCGATGATGGTCCGGCCATCGGCGATCATTCCGGCAATGGCCGAGGCCATGACGATCCGATGGTCGTGACGGCCGTCAATGGCAGCCCCTCTCAGTTCTGAATGGTAAATGGTCAGGCTGTCGGTCGTCTCTTCGAAGCGACCCCCCATTTTAGTAAGCTCTTCTTTGATGGACCGGGTACGGTCGGTTTCCTTGAAGCGGCTTGCTCCGATGTTCTTGAGGACCGTTTGTCCCTTTGCCCTGCAGCCCAACACAGCCAGAATGGGCACCGCGTCCGGGGTATCCGAGCAATCGATCTCTATGCCGTGCAGCTCGCTGCCGCCTTCTACGGAAACCGTGCGGCCATTGTCGCTGAAGGTTACCTTGGCCCCCATGTCCTTCAGGATATGAGGGAAGGCCCTTTCACCCGCAAAATCATCAGGGTCCAGGCCCTCGAAAACTACTTTGGATTCGGTTATTGCAGCGGCAATCATAGGATACCCGGAACTTCCCCAGTCCGCGGGAATGTCGGCGAGAAAGCTTCTATACCGCTGATTGCCCGGGATCACGAACTCCTCGTAGTCCTTATGGGTGACGGTTACACCGGCCCTTTTCATCCAGGCCATGGTCATATTCACATAAGGACGCTCTACCAGGTCCTTTTCTAAGACCGTGACCCCCTTGGGGGTAAGGGGGCCGGCGATCAGAAGCGGGGTCAGCCATTGAGAATTGATCCCCGGAAGGCTCGTCCGGCCGCCTTGGAGGGGTCCCCGGACGACCAGGGGCGCGGTGCCGGAGTTACGGGTGGAAAAAACCTTGGCGCCCAGGTCGTTGAGGGCGTCGATAAGAGGCTGGGCCGGCCGATAGCAGATCTGGTGGTCTCCGGAGACAACGGAGTACCCGTCGATCAGAGCGCTGACTGCGGTGATCATGTAATACCCGGTGCCCGAATTACCGGCATCAAGGACGTAACCGGGTACCTGGGGCCGACTGGCCACGCCTTCGAAGACCCATTCCTCTCGTCGGCTGGTGTCAATTTTGGCGCCCAGGGCCTGCATCATATGCACTATGGAAAAACTGTCGATTCCGGGCAACGGATTGCGCACCCTTGATTCCCCTTCGGCCAGGCCGCCGATTACAATGGCCCGGGCGGTTGCCGACTTGTTACCGGGAATCCGGGTAGTTCCCTTAAGATCGGATCTCTTCACGATATATTTCAAAATGATACCTCCCATAGGCGCTTAGTAAATCAACATCGACACCGTTTTGTCGATCATGTTGCGAAATTCCTGTAGGGTGGGTGCAGCGAAGCGTAACCCACCACTATTTAAAACAAAGTGGATATAAGGACCGCATTAATCGGTGGGTTTTTTATTACTACAGCGACTTTTTCCCCTGATGCGTCCCCTTATCCGTCATTCCGGCATGCTTTAAGCTTGTCCCCGACGTTCTTAATCGGGGAGCGGAATCCAGTCCCGCCGTGGGCGGGATTGAAAAACCTGGATTCCCGATAAAGACATTCGGGAATGACGAAAAAAGTTCGCTGTAGTGTTATTCTGATGGAAAGAATATAGAATAAGCTCCAAAATGGGTCAAGGAGAAAAAGAAAATCAGGCGAAGCGCCCTTGCATTTTTAGGCCGATATCGGTAAACTAAGGGTTATGGACCATCAGAAATCTAAAGCGGTCGTTCTGTTAAGCGGAGGACTCGATTCCTCCACCACCCTGGCCGTAGCCAAAAGTCAGGACTATGCCCTTTATGCTTTGACCTTTCGGTACGGCCAGCGTCATCAGACAGAAATCGAAGCTGCCAGGCGGATCGCCCATCTCCTGAATGTTGTCGAACATAGAATTTTTAATGTTAGCTTGGATCAATTTGGCGGTTCTGCCTTAACGGCTGAGATTGAAATACCCAAAGATCGCGGTCTGGAAGAGATCTCAACCGATATCCCGATTACCTATGTCCCGGCCCGTAACACCATCTTTCTGGCCCTGGCCCTGGCCTGGGCCGAAGTTCTGGGGGCCCGGGATATTTTTATCGGTGTCAATGCCCTGGATTACAGCGGCTATCCCGATTGCCGGCCGGAGTTTATCGAGGCCTTTGAGCAAATGGCCAATCTGGGTACCAAAGCCGGAGTCGAAGGCCGGGGATTTAAAATCCATACCCCCCTTATTAAGTTAAATAAGGCCCAGATCATTAAAAAAGGGCTGGAATTGGGTGTGGATTTCAGTTTAACCAGCACTTGTTACGACCCTTCCCCTGAAGGAATGGCCTGCGGTAAATGTGATGCCTGTCTGCTGAGACTTAAAGGGTTTGCCGAAGCGGGAATTGAGGATCCGGGCAAATATCAGCGGACATAAATGGGAATTAACCATTTCTTTTAGACAAAATTTTTATGCAGTATACCATAAAAGAAATTTTCTACTCTCTCCAGGGCGAAGGAGCCCAAACCGGCCGGGCCGCTGTATTTTGCCGTTTTACCGGTTGCAACCTCTGGTCCGGCAGGGAAGAAGATCGGGCCAAGGCGGTCTGTCAATTTTGCGATACTGATTTTATAGGAACCGATGGGCCTGGGGGCGGAAAATTTCAAAATCCAATGGATTTGGCTCAAGCAGTGAGAGACCGGTTTCCTGCCATCGCTTCAAAGCAAATAAGCCCCCTGGTAGTCTGCACCGGCGGGGAACCTTTGCTTCAAATAGACGAGGCCCTGGTCTCCGCTTTTCACACCTTCGGCTTCGAGGTGGCCGTTGAGACCAACGGCACCCTCCTGCCGCCGGCTGGAATAGACTGGATCTGCGTCAGTCCCAAAGCCGGGGCGGAATGCAAACTTCGATCCGGGGATGAGCTGAAACTGGTTTTCCCCCAGGGAGGAATCGAACCGGAGGATTTTGAATCCTTAAATTTTAAGGTTTTTTTTTTACAGCCCAAAGCCGGTCCTGCTATTAAACAAAATACCCGGCTGGCCGTGCGGTACTGTCTCGAACACCCTCAATGGCGTCTCGGTTTACAGATGCATAAGTTGCTTGGAATTCGCTGAGGAGGAAATCTTCTTCTTATCAAAAAAAGAAGGTATAAATGATGGCCTCGAAAAAATCGTCATTCCCGCGAAGGCGGGAATCCAGGCCGGACCTAACTAATTAGAAACACTGGATTCCCGTTTCCACGGGAATGACGAAAAGGGGCGCTTTTGGACTTCCAAATAACTTAGCTTTTTTATTGCCAAGTTATTTTCTGATACAGCGCCGCAATGCGGCGTTTCATAGCTTTTTACGAACTTGTCATAATGACTTTTTAAGTGTCTGCCAAAAATGGAAAGGATTACTATGTCCGAAAAAAAATCAGATGACCCGGCCCCCTGGATAGTTTCTCTCATCGAAGATTTTATCGAACGATCCCCGGAAAACACCCTTCAAAATGCCGCACAGGAAAAGGCCTTTGAAAATCCCTTGGTCGGCTTTTCCAAAGGTGATGATCCTCTCTACGAGAGATATAAGGAACTGGTCGGCCCTTATCACTGGACCCCCCAGGAGATATTTGCCTTAACCTACCCCGATTCGTCAACCAAGCCCCAGGACCTGACGGTCATCAGTTGGATCCTGCCCCAGACCAGGGCGACCAAGGCCGATAATCGTAAAGAAAAAACCTATCCATCCGAGCGCTGGGCCAGGGCCCGTATCTACGGCGAAGAAGTCAATAAAAAATTGCGCCAGAGCGTAGTAAACGCTTTGCAGGAAAAAGGGATCCAGGCCATAGCCCCTTTACTGTCCCCGCTTTGGGAATTCAAACAGTCGGAGAAATATACCTTTGCCTCCAACTGGTCGGAACGCCACGCCGCCTATGCCGCCGGTCTGGGAACCTTCGGACTCTGTGACGGACTGATTACCCCCCGGGGCAAAGCCATGCGCACCGGCTCGGTCGTGGCTGCCGTCCAAATTCCTCCGACCCCCCGGCCTTATACCGATCACCGGGCCTATTGCCTTTTTTTCAGCCAGGGGATTTGCGGAAAATGCATTCCCCGATGTCCGGTGGGGGCCTTGAGCGAAACCGGACATGACAAGCTCAAGTGCCTTGACCATCTAAGGAACTATACCGCCGATTATGTAAAAACCCATTACGCCTTTGACGGCTATGGCTGCGGTTTGTGCCAAACCGGGGTCCCTTGCGAATCCAGGATTCCGGCAAAAAAGGATTTAGAATCAAAAAAATAACGCCATTCCTCTTGATGGTTTCCTAAAAACTCGTCATTCCCGCGCAGGCGGGAATCCAGGCCATATGTAACTAATTAAAAATACTTGATTCCCGTCCCCGATTAAAGCATTCGAGGACAAGCTTTCACGGGAATGACGAAAATGGGCGCTTTCGTACTTTTTACAAACCTATCCCTCTTGATTCCCCCATTATTTTTTTCTTCCCTTTCGGTTCATGAATTGTCCCTAAAGGTCCTAAAATATTTTTCTTCTTAGTTCCTCTCCCGAACCTCTCTTTAATAATTATATAGATATCAAGACCTTACAATTATTTATCGGCTTGGCATATCAATTGCTAAACAAAGAATAAACCGGATTTTTCTTTCAAATATTAAATCTATCAAAAAAATTTATCTTAGGATATTCAATCAAGGAGGAATGACCATGAGAAAAAAATTCTTTACTATTATGGGAGTAGTCACTGTCATAGCACTGTTCACCATGACAGCCCAGGTAGGAGCCACCCCGATAACCTTTAGCGGTTCAGGGACAAACTCTTTTACGGGTCAGGCTATCAGCGCCAGTGCGACCTTCGATATCGTTGGCACCTTTCTCCAGGTGACCCTGACCAATACCGGAGCCGACGTAATGGCCCCTTCCGATGTATTAACAGCCTTGTTTTTCAATATTACGGGAAACCCCTTATTGTCGAGGGGTTCGGCGACCCTGGCCTCGGGAAGTTCGGTATTATTCGGCGGGTCCGATCCGGGGGGAGTAGTCGGTGGCGAGTGGGCCTATACGAATACCGCTTCCGTCGGTGGAGCAAGCCAAGGGATCTCCAGTTCCGGCTTTGGGATCCCTTACGCCGGAAACTTCCCTGGTTCGAACCTTCAAGGTCCGGTCAGTCCTGACGGGGTTCAATATGGAATCACCTCAGGATCCGACAATCCCGCAACCGGAAATGCAAAAGTCACCGGGGGCAATGCCCTGATCCAAAATTCCGTGGTCTTCTTGTTAAGCAACCTGCAGCCGAACTTCTCCCTGGCCCAGATTTCGAATGTGTCCTTTCAGTACGGCACGGGTTTGAATGAGCCGAACCTTCCTGGGAATCCTGTCCCTGAACCGGCCACTATGCTCCTTCTGGGCAGCGGCTTGATCGGCATGGCCGGATATGGTCGGAAAAAATTTCGGAAACAACTCTCTGCTTAACCCTCCACACCACCGGCAGAGCAAGAAAAGGCCCTGCCGGTGTTCCATTTTGAGATTCAAAAATTTTCTTGGACAGGATTTACAGGATTACCTTAATTTTTGTACCTTTCCGGAAGAAAGGCACAAAATCGAATCAGGCCCCCTTAAATTCTCCCCTCCTTTTCTCCAAATAAGAGGTGATGGCTTCCTGAAGGTCTTCTGAGGGTAAAATCATACTGGACCTGGCGGCGGTAAAATGAAGGGAATGTTTTACGTCAGAACCCTCATTAAACGCCAGGACTTCTTTGATCCCTTGCACCGCCAGGGGCGGATTGGAAGCGATTTCTTCGGCGATCTCTTGGATTTTTGTCTTAAGGGTCTCTGTATCCGGGTAGACCTCATTGACCAGATTGATGGCCTTGGCCCGGCCGGCATCAAAGTGGTGGCCCCGGAAGGCGATCTCCCGGGCATGGCCCCGCCCCACCACCTGAGGGAGCCTCTGCAAGCCGCCGGCATCGGTGATGATGGCCAATCTGGGCTCAGGAAGGCCGAAGAGGGTCTCGGCTGAACAAAAACGCATATCACAACAAAGCACCATTTCCAGCCCGGCCCCCAGGCAATGGCCATGGATCATGGCGATGGTTGGTTTGGTCAGACGCTCCAGTCTGGTGAAGATATCCTGCCCCCTCCTGACCAGACGATAAAAATCCATCTTCTGTCGGGCACCGGGGGTTGCCCCGATGGCCTGAAGGAGTTCATTCTCCGGTCCCAGGTCCAGCCCCGAGCAAAAGGACTTGCCCTCGCCCTGAAGGATAACCACCCGGGCCTCCAGGTCTTCTTCGGCTTCCATAATGGCTTTTTCCAGGGCCAGCCACAAAGCCCAGCTCATGGCATTCCGTTTCCCGGGCCTGTTCAAGGTAATGGTTCCCAGGTAACCTTCACGGTGGTAGAGGACCAGATTTTCCTGGCCGGTCATTTCTTGGTTCATCGTAGATTCCATCCTTTCCATAAAGGTCAAAGCAGAAAGTCGCAACGTGAAAATCTGTTTTCGTTTTAAATCCTTATGCTCCATGGGGGTACCACGGATCATGAAAATATTGCTTTGCTTGGCTTTGGATCGTCATTCCGGCGAAAGCCGGAATCCAGGTTAAAGAAAGCACCTAAAGCCCTGGATGCCGGATCAGGCCTGCCCCGTACTTGATACGGGGTCCGGCATGACGGAGAACAAACCTCCCCGAAGTTGATGTTAGGGTTATTTTCGTCTCAAATCACAATCTCCAAATCCTCCAGCGGATAAGAGACGCAGGCGTGGACATAGCCGAATCTCTTGTCCGACCTCCGCACTAAAGCTCCTGCAGGTTGAAAAACCTTTCCCGACAGGACTTTCACCCGGCACTGGCTGCATTCCCCGGAGCGGCAAAGGGTGGGAATAAGGACCCCCTGTCTTTCCAGGGCAGCGGCCAGAGGCTCACCGGAGCGGGCCTCCACGGTTCGGCCGGCCGTCAATTTAATACGAACCGGATTATCGGCTGTTACCTCCCCGGGCCAGTTCGGCGCCCGGGTGATGTCAACCGGCGGGCCGTAAACTTCCTTTCGTATCTTCCTTCCGGGAATCCCCAATCTTTCCAGTTCAGGGATGCAGAAGTCATACATGGCCTGGGGACCGCACAGATAGAAGGTCTTATCCCCCAAATCCGGGATGATTTTCCGGATTAATTCGCCGGTGATGAAGCCTGAGGCGCCGATGTATCCTGCCGGGGGATCTTCAATAACCGGAAGATAGTGAAAATTATTGAAGTGGTCTGAGATTTCCAGAAGAGAATGGTGAAAGATGGCCTCCCGAATATTTTTATTACCGTAAAAAAGAAAGATTTCCCGGTCCAGGCCGCATTCCGTAATCTCCCGGATCATGCTCATAAAAGGGGTTATCCCGCTGCCCCCGGCCAGACAGACCATGGTTTTGTCGTGAAATAAGGGATTATAGTAAAAATGGCCCTCCGGACCGGAACTCTGAAGAATATCTTCCTTTCTGACACGGTCTAAAAGAAAATTGGAAACCAGGCCCCCTTCCAGGCGCCTGATGGTCAGATCGTAATACCCGGTCTGGTTGGGCGCAGAAGAGATACTGTAGGGCCGGCTGGTCCGCACCCCGCCGATTTCCAGAAACAGGGCGACATATTGCCCCGCCAGGAAAGGCGGGAGATAGCCTTCTGGGGAAACGAACCTCAAAGTCCTTACCGAGGGTGTTTCGAAAATGATATCGGAAACACGTAACGCTAACTGTTTTGGATGGAGCCGTTGGATATAGGGGTCGGCCAGGTCCTTCTGGGCCGAATAATCCAGACCGTACTTCCGGCTGAAATCCCTTTCTTCCACGATCCGGTCATAACCGTCAAATTCCCTGAACAATTCTTTTTGCATCATCCCCTCCTATTTCCCATCGAGTTCCCGGATAATCGCCTTGGCGGCCGTTGCCCCGGCCTGAAGGGTGGGTTGAAATCCGCAGTCCCCGATCCATCCGCTGGCAAAGGAAAGGCCCTGTATAGGGGAAGTCCGTCCGGGTTGAAAAAACATGGAATCCTTGGTGTATTGTTCAAAGCCGTAGATGGCCCCGTTGGGATGTCCCAGGTAGCGCATGTGGGTCAAAGGGGAAGCCGCCTCGATTTCCTCGATATGCCCCCGCACACCCGGAAAGGCCGCTTCTACCCGAAGGAGCATGGATTCGGCACAACGGAATTTCATCCGGTGGTATTGCGTCGGAGGGATCCGGAGCCAGGGCTCGCCGTATTTCAGGGTCACCACACTGGCCTGACAGGTTCCCGGCGGCGAAAATCCGGGGTCGGATACATCATAACAGCTCATGGCCATAAATTGATTTTCCATATCCAGGCCCTGCATCTCCATAAGATTTTTATCCGTAATATCCGTATGGCCCGGGAAGAAGGTCATGGACCCGGTGAATCCCAGTTCCTGCGGTTCCCGGTCGAATCCGATATAAAGGACAAAACCCGAAGGGCTGAGAGTCCGGCCGCGCATCTCCTGAAACACCGGCTCCGGGACGTTTCCCGGGTCGATAAGCCGGGTATAGGTGGTCACCGGAGAGCAATTGGAAATCACATGACGGGTATTGATCCGGTCCCCGTGTTCGGTAACCACTCCCTCGATCCGGCCCTTTTCAACCAGAATCTTTTGGACACCGCAATTGAAGCGGATTATCCCGCCCTGGGACAAGAACCGATTGGCCAGGACATTGGAGAGGGCCTGGGAGCCTCCTTTGATATGAAAAGGTTTAAGCTCGATATAGGTGAAAAAAAGCATGGCCAGATAGGCAAAGGACAAACGGGTCGGAGGCAGGCCCAAAAACCCCCAATAGAGGGAAATGACGCATTTCAACAAGGGGTCGGTAAAGAGATCATCCAGAACCTCTATGGCCGGTTTAAAGGCGTATTGATAAAGAATCGGGAATTTTTCCCGGGAAGGCTCCGGGTCCTTGAAATAAAAGGCCGAGAGCATCTGAAAGGCATACTGATAGGACAGGTCAAAAAATTTTTCGATCCCCTCCTTTTCTCCGGGAAATTTTTCCTGCAAGGCGGCGATGACCTGTTGCCTGTCGGGTTTAAGTTCCAGCCTGAAATCCCCCGGACCGATCACATTATAGAGGTCCTTGATTTCCACCAATTCCAGCTCCTCCAGGACCCCCAACTGGGAGAGCAGCATCCTCAAAGGGCCGGGATTTTCCGGAGTCCCCACCCCGCTGAGCTGATGCAGGGCCACTTCGAACTCAAAGCGTCCCCGGCAAAAGCTGGTGGCACATCCCCCCGGGATATTATGCCGCTCTAACAACAGGACCTTCAGGCCTTTTAGGGCCAGGGCGGTCGAGGCAGTCAATCCCCCGTTTCCGGCACCGACAACGACCACATCAAATTCTTCCATGGTTGTTCTCCTTGGTTAAAATCTTACAAAGCACATCATCTGAGAATTTATCTCTAACTTTTCTAAAACGCGAGATCATCCGCC
>CAZVHO010000046.1:0-2549 GCA_964627515.1 uncultured Thermodesulfobacteriota bacterium
AAAGACCCTGGGACATCTGGATCCTTATTTCCTGGATATCATGGAAGAACTGAAGGCCCTGCTCCGCCGGATTATGAATACCCAAAATACCCTGACGATCCCCATATCCGGAACGGGTTCGGCCGGCATGGAAGCCGCTTTTGTGAATCTGGTGGAACCCGGCGACCGGGTATTGGTTCTCAAAAACGGCGTCTTCGGTCTGAGGATGCAGGATGTGGCTGGCCGGCTGGGGGCCCAGGTGGATGTCCTGGAGTTTCCCTGGGGGACTCCGGTTGAGCCGGAGATGGTGGCGCAAAAGATCCGACAGGAATCCTATAAGATCATCGCCGTAGTCCATGCCGAGACCTCTACCGGGGTGAGGAATCCCGTTGCCGAAATCGGGAGGCTTATCAAAGGACAAGAAGCCCTTTACCTGGTGGATACGGTCACCAGTTTGGGTGGATTAGAGGTCTGTATGGATGACTGGAACATCGATGTCCTTTACAGCGGCACACAAAAATGTCTCTCCTGTCCTCCGGGACTGGCACCCCTGTCATTTTCCGATAAAGCTATGGCCAAGTTGAAGGGCCGTAAAACCAAGGTGCCCAACTGGTATCTGGACCTGTCCCTTATTGCCGAATATTGGGGGCAGAATCGGGTTTACCACCACACGGCCCCGGTGAACATGCTTTATGGCCTCTATCAAGCCCTTTTGCTGATTTTTGAAGAAGGGCCGGATAAGGCCTTTCAGCGCCACACGGAAAGCCACCTGGAATTGGTAAAGGGGTTGGAAGGGCTGGGGATGAAGATGCTGGTGGAAGAACCCTTCCGCCTGCCCATGTTGAATGCCGTCTGCGTCCCGGATGGGGTGGATGAACTATCCGTTAGAAAGCGTCTGCGTAGCGAATTTAAAATCGAGATCGGCGGCGGCCTGGGACCATTGGCAGGTAAAATCTGGCGTATAGGGCTCATGGGCCATACGGCCCGGAAGGAGAATGTGGACAGGCTGGTTGCGGCACTCAGAGCGATACTGCGTTAATGATGAAAATAGAGTTCGGAGTTCAGAGTTCAAAGTTCGGCGAGCAGGGGAAAAGCTCAAGCTGAAAGCTGAAATCATAGCTCAAGGCATGAAAATGGGTTTCTCCGAACCCTGAACCTTATACCTTGAACCTTAAACCTTCCAAGGGAGGAATCATGAAATTGCATGGCATAATGCCCCCCATCACCACCCCTTTCGTCGGGGATGAAGTGGCCTATGATCGGCTAAAAGAGAATTTCCAGAAGTGGAACCGGACCAAGCTCTCCGGATACCTGGTCCTGGGATCGAATGGAGAAGCGGTCTATCTGAGTGAAGCGGAAAAGATCAAGGTTATCGAAGTCTCCCGGGAGGCTATCCCCAAAGAGAAGATCATGCTCGTGGGGACAGGCATGGAATCCACCATCGAGACCATCCGGTTTACCAATGAGGCTGCCCGGTTAGGGGCCGACCTGGCCCTGGTGGTGACCCCTTACTACTTTAAGGGGGCCATGACGGCCCAGATCCTGTATGAGCATTTTTGGGCCGTGGCCGAGGCCTCCCGTATTCCCATTCTCGTTTATAATGTGCCCCAGTTTACGGGGGTCAACATGGATCCGAACCTGGTGGCCCGGCTCTCCCAACACCAGAACATCATCGGCTGTAAAGACAGTTCGGGTAATATCGACCAACTCAGCCGGATTATCCACCAGTCGACCAAAAATTTCGGAGTATTTGTCGGCTCCGCTCCGGTCCTTTTCCCGGCCTTGTGTGTCGGTGCGGTCGGCGGCATTCTGGCGGTAGCCAATGCTCTCCCCGAGCTGTGCACCCGGATCATAGACCTTTATATGGAAGGCCAATACGCTGAGGTCCGAGAGCTTCAGAACCGGCTTACCCCCATGGCCAATGCCGTTACCGTGACCTACGGTATCAGCGGGCTGAAGACGGCCATGGATCTGATGGGCTATTTCGGTGGTGAGCCGAGAGCACCTTTAAAGAAAGCAGGTCCTGAGGTCGAGAGGGCTTTGATAGACTTAATGGAAGGATTGAAGGATATCCTGTAATTCAATCATAGGCTTCCATCAAGCTCTTCGGCTACCGGTTTTTTACAAACCCGGCAGTGCTGGGCCCCTCTGAAAAGGGGGTTGCCGCAATCCGGGCAGTGATAGCGTTCCAATTCCGCCTGGGCCCAGGCAACGCTGCCGTCCTCGTCGCCATAAGCGGCTACTTTTTCCCGCCAGAGGGGGATAGCCCTTTTCATGACCCTTTGGCCCGTGGCAAACCCGAAGTTTTCGGTCATGGTACAGGGCCAATCGGCGCACTGATGGCAGGAGTAGTGCTTTTTGGATTTTACACAATTTCTGATCGAGCAGGCGCCGCAATATTTATACATTTTTTCCGGAGGATCGGGCTGCATACATCCCAGACAGGCCGTTTCTTCCGGTTTCGTTCCATAGAGGTTTCCCATTATGGCCCTGAATTTTTCGTTACCGTCCCTGGTTGCAATATAAACGCCGCAGGCCCCGCAATATAAGCCGCAGGGGGCCATTAAATC
>CAZVHO010000046.1:2649-5267 GCA_964627515.1 uncultured Thermodesulfobacteriota bacterium
TCCGGGTTGGCAGCCTGCCAGGCTGGGTCACGGCGGGTGTCGCTTAAAACGAGGATGCGGTGAACATATTCATCCATGGGGAGGTCGACGAGTTCATGTAAGGGATAAGAGGCACCGCCGGCTCCACCACTGCTGGTGCAGGCCAGGACCAGTCGTTCCACCCGGTTCGGAAAACGGATGGCCAACTCCTGGGCCACCATCCCCCCGAAGGAAACCCCCATGACTGAACAGCAGTCCCAGCCTAAAGCCTCCAGCAACCCCTCGGCATCGGCAGCATAATCAGCCATGGTGTACGGGATATCCGGTTTGGAGGTTCGACCTAAGCCGCGTTGATCATAGGCCAGGATCTCGAAGTGCCTGGCTAAGGGCGAGTCAAAAATCGTCGGCGAACGGCGCAAGTCTCCGCCCGTACCGCTGATGCCTAACAAACGGGGACCTGTGCCTTGAACGTCGTAATATACCTGGATGTCCCGCACCGAAACAAAGGGCATAATTATTTCTTTTTACCCTTGCTCAAGACATCCTCGGCCCAGCGCATGGCCGCCGAGGTGCGGGGAAACCCAATGGTCGAGATCAGAAGCAATAAGGTGTGGTAGACTTCTTCCTTTGTGGCCCCTTCCTGAATAGCCCGGCGGGTATGGGAATGGACCGAGCCTTCGGACTGGACGGCTGCCGCTCCGGCTAATTGAATAAGCTCGACGGTTTTTCCTTTTAACGGACCGGAATTGCGAACGGCTGTGCCAAGGTTTTCAAGGGCGGAGATGGCCTCAGGGAAGAGTTTGGCTAATTGCTGGTAATGTCTGATAGGGACTTTTGGTTGAGCCATAAGGACCTCCTTCTTTTGAATTCTTTAAACATATTAAAACTTTCTCTTTGACATTGCAAAAACAATTTTTCGCCGATCGAATGGAATTACTCGGGATTTGAAAAAAAAGAGAAAATGGGTTATAAATAAAATATGACAAGATCTAAAATATGACAAGATCGTAATTTCATTAGCAGATGGTAAAGGAGAAAAAATAATGAGAAAAGGATTATGGTTTGGTTTTTGGTTCACTCTCTGTTTGACTCTAATCCTGAGCCCTTCGGCCCAGGAAGGGATATTGTGGGTGGAAAAATTTTCCGGCGGCCATTCAGCAGATAATATTCCGGAGGATTGGAAATTAGAGGAAAAGACCGGGACCCCGGATATACTAATGGAGAAATCCGGGGAGAACGCTTTTATCCGTTTCCGGTCCACTAACGCCTCTTATGGTATAAAAAAAGAAATGGATTTTAGTATCAAAGATTATCCCTATCTGAACTGGAAATGGAAAGTAACCGATCTTCCGGAACGAGGCGATTTTCTTAAAAAAGAGACCGATGATCAGGCCGCTCAGGTCTATGTCTTATTTCCTCGTTTTCCGGCCAAGCTGAATACCGAACTGGTCGGCTATCTCTGGGAAAGCAATCCTAAAAACAAAGGCAGGGAAGGGGAGAGCCCGGCCTGGTCAAAATCCAAGGTTATTGTACTTCAGGCCGGTCCTGCAAAGCTGAATCAGTGGGTTCAGGAAAAAAGAAATGTCTATGAGGATTATAAAAGGTTATTTAAGAAAGAGCCACCCAAGGTGGGGGCAATAGCCCTGTATAATAATACGCAACATACCCAGGGCAAAGCCGAATCCTATTTCGGCCCTATTTATTTTTCTAAGAAATAAAGGAGACTATGGGCTATAGGCTATGGGAGGTTTAGATTCTATTCTGAATTCTGACTCCTGGATTCTGAATTCTTATTTTTTTATTCTTTCCTTTGCCTGATCACTTCCTCGGCTATGTGTTTAAAGGCCCGGACCACGGCTGAATCTTCTTGACCTGTGAAAAAGGGCCGGCCGGCATCAGTCCCTGAAACCAGCTCGGGTTCCAGGGGAATTCTGCCTAAAAAAGGGACTCCCCACTCTTGAGCCAAGGCCTCACCCCCCCCATGTTTAAAAAGGTCAATTTCATTATGACAATGGGGGCAGATTAGACCGCTCATATTCTCGATCACTCCGATGATGGGCAGAGATAGCTTATCCAGGAATTGCAAGGACCTTCGCACATCCTGGATGGCTACTTGTTGGGGGGTGGTTACCACAATAGCCTTAACGCCGGGAATGGATTGGGCCACGGAAAGGGGCTCGTCTCCGGTCCCCGGGGGGGCATCAATAACCAGGAAATCCAAAGGCCCCCAAAGGACTTCTCCCAGGAGTTGCCGAATGGCCCCTCCTTTTCGAGGCCCCCGCCAGATAACCGCCGTATCCTGATCCCCCAGGATGGAGGCCATGGATAGGACCTTTAATTTTTCGCTATAGGCTAAGGGTATGAGTAACCCCCCCTCTGCTGTAACCCGTTTACCGGAAAGCCCCAGCATCCTGGGAATACTCGGGCCGTGCAGATCGATATCCAAAAGACCTGTTAAAAATCCTCTGTCGGATAAAGCAACAGCCAGATGAACCGCTACAGTGCTTTTCCCTACCCCTCCTTTGCCACTCAGGACCAGGAGCTTATTTTTAATCTGGGCCATGGTTTCCCTTATCCTGGCTTTTTTGCTGATTTGATCGGGAAATTCCATGAAACGCCTTTCTGTTAATGTTTAGGGA
>CAZVHO010000046.1:5367-22612 GCA_964627515.1 uncultured Thermodesulfobacteriota bacterium
TTTGCTGATTTGATCGGGAAATTCCATGAAACGCCTTTCTGTTAATGTTTAGGGATCGCTACGCTCAAGGATCGCTACGCTCAAGAAGCGTTGCACTTAAGCCTCGCCGCCAGGCGGGACGATCCCCTTACGCCTTTTAATCACTTCATCCATACTCCCCGACCGAAATCCTTTTAGATCGAGGGTGATGTAATTGAATCCCTGGGCAGAAAGGCGGGATAAGAGGTCGTTTTTCTTCTGAGGGTCAAAGATAAGAGGGAATTCTTTTTCCGGGACCTCTATTCGAACCAGTAGGTTATGGACTCGAAGCCTGCTTTCACTGAAACCCATCCGGGCCAGCAGGTCCTCTCCATAAGCCAGACGCTTGAGTAAAGGGAGGGTAATTGGTTGACCATAGGCAACCCGTGTAGCCAGACAGGGGGAAGAAGGCTGATCCCAGGTAGGCAGATCCAGACTCCGGCTGACCTGCCGAATCTCTTTTTTTGTCCAACCCAGAAGGGCAAAAGGGCTGATGATCTTGCCTTCCCTGGAAGCTCGGATCCCAGGTCGATAGGCCTTCAGGTCGTCGGCATTGGTCCCATCAAGAAGGAATTTAATCTCCTTTTGATTCAAAAAAGGGCGGGCCTCTTTAATTCTTGATTTCTTGCAATAATAACATCTTGTTGGAGTATTTTTTTTAAACATCGGGTTTAGGTATTCCCTGGTTTTTACCCGTTGTAGTCGGGCCCCAAGAAATTCAATCAATTTTTGAATTCGGTCCCGTTCTTTGGAAGTCAATAAAGGGGAAACGAAGGTCAGGGCCAACGGGGAGGCCGACCAGGCTTCCCGGGCCAGATAAAGGAGTAAAGTACTGTCAACTCCTCCGGAAAAAGCTACGGCGCCGGGCTGATATTGCCTTAAATAATTGACCAGGGTTTTGGTTTTAGAAGGAGACATGTGTTCTTCCTCGTTACTCCTTACTGGAGATCTGGTAACAAGTGTCGAGCAACCAGGAACCAGGAACCAGTAACGTTTTTAATAATCATTCTACATAAGAGGTAATGCGATGGCCTTTCTTTTCCAGGGCCTGGATAATCGGCTCCAAGGGGCACCGTTTTAACCGGAAGATATAATTCTTTTTTTCTCCTTTGCCCATCATGCCGACACTGATGATTTCCCCCCCTTTTTTCTGGATGATCCCCGAAGCCTCTTCAAAGGCCTTAGGCCGGGGGGCCAATTGGATATCCATTCTGGAACTGGCTTCCAGGACGCCCATCAACTGGATAAAGGCCGCCAGAATATCCGGTGTCGTTAAGATTCCTACCAATTTCCCTTTGTCGACAACCGGGAGGCCTCCGATTTTGTAGCGGTAGATCAACCTGGCGGCCTCTTCAAGAGATTCATCCGGACCGACTGTGACCGGGTTCTTGATCATAATCTGGTCCACGCGCATTTCTTCCATCAGGGGGGGGATCATGATCGGACGGAGGTCGCCTTCGGTAATCAATCCCAGAAGGTTTTTCCCTTCCACTACAGGAAGATGCCGGATGGAATATTTTTTCATCAAGGACAAGGCTTCCACGATATGACCGTTTTGGGGAATGGAAATCACTTTTTTGACCATCCAGTTTTTGACTTGCATCGGCCCTCCTTGGTAATATTGAGAAGTTAAGGATTCAAGGTCCGAGAGAAATTCAGACCTTGAATCTTTTATATTTTTTTCAACCAGGTAATCCCATGATAATAGCTTTTATTTTTTTTTTCAAGGGAAAGGAGAAAGGCGTCACTTAAGTTGACATTTTTTTCGATTTAGTATAAGTTCCGTTCAGATGAAGGATTGGAAGGGGAAATGAAAACAAAATTTATTTTTGTAACCGGCGGCGTCCTCTCTTCTCTGGGTAAAGGTTTGGCTTCGGCCTCCATTGGTGCCCTTCTGGAATCCCGGGGGCTGAAAATTACCTTTCTAAAACTGGACCCTTATATCAATGTAGATCCTGGGACAATGAATCCCTTCCAGCATGGCGAGGTTTATGTAACCGACGATGGGGCCGAAACCGATCTGGATTTGGGACATTATGAGCGGTACACTTCGGTCAAACTGACTCAGGACAATAATTTTACCACCGGCCGGATCTATCATTCCGTAATCACCAAAGAACGCAGGGGGGATTACCTGGGAGGGACCGTCCAGGTGATTCCTCATATCACCGACGAGATCAAGAACAGTATCTTGTCGATGGCCAATGAAACCGATGTGGCTATTATCGAGATCGGCGGCACGGTCGGGGATATTGAGAGCCTTCCCTTTCTTGAAGCCATTCGTCAATTCAAATCGGATGTAGGAAAGGAAAACGTCCTTTATATCCATCTGACCCTGGTTCCTTATATCAAGACCGCCGGAGAAGTAAAAACCAAACCCACGCAGCACAGTGTCAAGGAACTTCGCAGTATTGGTATCCAACCGGATATCCTGCTTTGTCGAACCGAAAAGATCCTTTCAAATGAAATAAAGGGCAAGATCGCCCTTTTTTGTAATGTTGAAAAGGATGCGGTCATCACGGCCAAGGATGTGGAAAGTATCTACGAAGTCCCCCTGGTCTTTCATCAAGAGGGTTTGGATGACAAGATTATCGAAAGATTGAACATCTGGACCCGGGCCCCCCGTCTGGAAGACTGGATTGCCCTGAACGAGAAGATAAAAAATCTTAGCCAGTCGGTTAAAATCGCCATAGTCGGTAAATATATCCATTTACGGGAATCCTATAAAAGTTTAAACGAAGCCCTTTTCCATGGCGGCATTGGCAACGATTGCAAGGTCATTCTTGATTTTATCGATTCGGAGGAACTGGAAAAACAAGGGACTGAAATCCTGTCCCAGTCTGATGGAATCCTTATCCCCGGCGGGTTTGGGTATCGAGGGGTAGAAGGAAAAATTCTGGCCGTTCAATTCGCCCGGGAGAATAAGGTCCCTTTTTTCGGGATTTGTCTGGGCATGCAATTAGCGGCTATAGAGTTTTCCAGAAATGTAGCCGGATTACCTTCAGCCCACAGCACCGAATTTTTGCCTGATACCCCTTATCCCATTATTTATTTGATGAGGGACTGGTATGATTATAGAACGGGTCAGGTCCGTCATCGGGATGAAACTTCGGAAAAGGGGGGGACGATGCGTCTGGGGGCCTATCCTTGTAAACTGGTCGCCGATACCCGGGCCTTCGAGAGCTATCGCCAAGAGGATATATTTGAACGCCATAGGCACCGTTATGAATTTAACATGGATTTTAAAAAAATACTGACGGAAAAAGGACTTGTTTTGAGCGGACTCTCACCGGACGGATCTTTAGTGGAGATTATCGAGTTGCCCGACCACCCCTGGTTTTTGGGATGTCAGTTTCACCCGGAATTTAAGTCCCGTCCCATGAGTCCCCACCCCCTGTTCAGGGAATTTATACGAAATTCCTTGAAAAATTCTCAAAGTCATTAAGCGGACAGAATCCTATTGAAAGAAATACGTATAGGGCCATGGAAGGTTTGCAAGAACTCACCGCTCCTGATAATTGCCGGCCCTTGTGTCATAGAAGATGAATCGACTACCGTAGCCATCGCCCGTGAGCTCAAGGAAATTCAGAAACGGCTGAACATTCCCCTTGTTTTTAAGGCCTCTTACGACAAAGCCAACAGAACCTCGATCCACAGTTTTCGCGGTCCCGGTCTGGAAGCCGGATTGGATCTCCTGGATTTTATACGGGCCCGCTTTGAACTTCCGGTTCTATCCGATGTCCATCAGGTCAATGAAATAGAAAAGGCCGCTCAGGTCCTGGATGTGATCCAGATACCGGCTTTCCTGTGCCGTCAGACCGATCTGTTGACGGCCGTCGGTCGGACGGGCCGGCCGGTCAATGTAAAAAAAGGGCAGTTTCTTTCTCCCTGGGATATGCGGTTTGTATTGGATAAAATTGCCGAAACCGGGAATGACCAAATTCTGGTGACTGAAAGAGGAACCACCTTCGGATATAATAATTTGGTGGTGGATTTTCGGTCTTTGCCGATTCTTTCCGGTTTTGGGTATCCTGTAATCTTCGATGCCACTCACAGTGTTCAACTTCCTGGAGGCCGTGAAGGGGAATCCGGTGGGGAACGGAAATTCGTGCCTTTTCTTTCGAGGGCAGCCGTTGCAGCCGGTGTTCAAGGGGTCTTCCTGGAGGTCCACCTGGAACCGGAAAAGGCCTTATGTGACGGGGCCAATTCCTGGCCTTTGAATAAATTAGAGGACCTTTTACGATCCCTTATGGCGATTCATGAGCTGGGAACTACCTGGACGAGTGACGAATAGAAGCTCAAGGCTGAAAGAGAAAAAAATTTTATAGTGGGCATTTCGGTTAATGGGGTGTGAATTTGAATCAAAAGGCCCTTCTTCAAAAGGCTCAAAAAATCCGTCTGCTTCTGCTTGATGTGGACGGGGTCCTGACGGACGGCAGAATCCTTTATAATGAGAACGGCAGGGAGATCAAGGTTTTTCACGTCCAGGACGGCCAGGGTATTCGGTGGCTTCAAAGGTCGGGGATGGAAGTGGGGTTTCTGTCAGGACGAGCTTCCCGGGCCGTCGAGGCCAGGGCAAAGGAATTGGGTATTTTTCTTCTTTTTCAAGGGGTCAAAGATAAAATAAAAACTTTTGAAATAATCCTGAAAGAAACAAGGCTTGATCCGGAAGAGGTTTGCTTTATGGGGGATGACTTTATTGACCTGCTCTTGCTTAAAAAGGTCGGCTTATCGATCAGTGTGATCAATGGCCATCCCCTGGTTCAAAAGGAGGTCGATTATGTGACCAGGACAGCCGGGGGTAACGGGGCTGTGCGGGAAGTCTCAGAGTTTATTCTCAAAGCCCAGGGCAAATGGGGAGCCATTCTTGGGGATTATGGGTTCACCCGAAAATAGCTTCCAGGGATCGGGGGCGGGGATCAGTTAAAGAATAAAATTTCAAGAAGCAAGTTTCAAGTTACAAGTGAAAAAACCTTGAACCCTGTACCTTGACTATCGTCTATTGCCCATGGCCCCTGAAAAATTTTTATGCTTCGTGGTATCCCTCGGGGAAATGAGGGAGGAGTGGAGCGGCAGGAATCCATTGACCGGGGGATTAGATTTGGTTATATTGGGATTGATGGAAAAAATAAAAACCAGGCTATAGCCACCTTTCAAAGTGAAAAATCTAAAGAATATATTGATCATCGGCATTTTGTGTGTCGTTGCTTTCTGGATCGGCCTATATGCTTTTCGAATCCAGAAACCATCTCCCCCACCCAAGGTCCAGGCGGAAAAAGGGATTCCCGGCCAAATAGGTATGCAGGAGATCAATTTCGTTCAGGTCAAGGAAGGGGTTAAGTTGTGGGAATTGAAGGCCGAGGCGGTGACCTATCAGCAGTCTCAAAACCAGGTCTCTTTTAAGAAGGTAATATTGACTTATTTCCCGAAGGGGGAAGGGCCTATCACCCTGGTAGGGAACCTGGGGAAACTGGATACGCAAAAAAAAAATGTTTTCATTGAAGGGGAAGTGGTTATTTCAACCCCGGATGGCTATGAACTCAAGGCCCCTTCCCTTCAATATCAGGATGATAAGAGGGAGGTCTTCACAGAAGGGCATTTCTCTTTTAAAGGCCCCAATATTTCCCTGGATGGTCAGGGGGTAACTATGAACCTGGATTCCCAGAAGCTTTGGGTTAAAAAAAGGGCCAGAATGCATTTTTACCATTCTTTTTTTAAATCCTGATAAAGTTAGAGATAAATTCGCAGATACGGAGCGCCTGTCAAAGAGAAGTTTTCTGAAGATCCCCGACCAAAGGTCGGGGGTTCCCGATCATGGAAGGGGATGAAAGGAGGGGGGGAATGGGAAAAAAAATAAGAAAAGGATTTTTGTTCTACGGAACTATTGGATTCATTTTGGTCGGATCCTTTCTGCCGGGTTTGGTGAATGGGAAAGAAAAGGACCCCTTGGAAAGCAACCGTCCCATAGTGGTTACCTCCGATACCCTGGAAGCGGATAATAAAAACAAACTGGCTACCTTCTCGGGAAATGTTGTGGCCAGGCAGGAACAACAGGGTAAAGATCCCTTTCTGATCTATTGTGATACCATGGTGATTTATTATACCGAAGAGACCGATAAAAAACCTTCTGCCGCTCAACCGAACCGGAACGAAAAGAAAAGTCCTGCCGGCCAGAACCGGGTGGATAAGATTGTAGCCAAGGGCCAAGTCAAGATCGTTCATGGCAAAGATGTGGCTACTGGAGAAACAGCCACTTTTTATAATGCGGATCAGCGCATCGTTCTATCAGGCAATCCCAAGGTCTGGCAGGGGAAGAACCTGGTCAAAGGAGAAGAGATCACCGTCTGGATAAAGGAGAATCGAAGCCTGGTCACCGGTAAGGGTTCTAATCGAGTCCAGGCTGTTATTCATCAAGAAGAGAAATAATGAAGCAATTAGCCGTTCGAGACCTGGTAAAAATGTATCACCGGAAAGCGGTGGTTAACAAGGTCAGTCTGCATCTGACCGAGGGGGAAATTGTCGGGCTCTTAGGCCCGAACGGTGCAGGCAAAACAACGACTTTTTATATGATCGTCGGCCTGACCCGCCCCAACCAGGGGACTGTTTTATTGAACCAGGAAAATATCAGTGATTTGCCCATGTATCTTCGTGCCCGGAAAGGCATCAATTATCTGCCTCAAGAACCTTCGGTTTTTACCCGACTGACCGTTGGGGAAAATATAATGGCTATTTTAGAAACCCTGGATATCTCGGCGGAGGAACGGGAAACCCGTTTGGCCGGGCTTCTTAAGGAACTCAAGCTGACCCATCTGGACCAACATAAAGCCTATTCCCTTTCCGGCGGGGAGCGGAGGCGGGTCGAGATTACCAGGGCCCTGGTCACTTCACCGTCTTTTATCTTGTTGGATGAACCTTTTGCCGGGATCGATCCCTTGGCCGTTAATGATATCCAGAACATTATCGAGGCGTTAAAGGCAAAAAATATCGGAATTCTGATTTCTGATCACAATGTCCGGGAAACCCTTTCCGTATGTGATCGGGCTTATATCATTCACGAAGGGAAGGTCCTGGAAGAAGGGACTCCTCAGGAATTGGCCGAAAGCGAAACGGCCCGAAGAATTTACCTGGGAGAAAAGTTTCAATTACTCTGATGGCCTTAGAAATTAAACAACAACTCAGACTGAGCCAGCAGTTGATCATGACTCCCCAGTTGCAGCAGGCCATCAAGCTGCTGCAACTTTCCCGACTGGAACTCCTGGAGAACCTGCACCAGGAATTGGAAGCCAATCCTGTCCTGGAAGAGGCCCTGAGCGAGGAAGTGGAATCCTCGCAGATTGAAAAGACTGAGGGCGATTCGGAGGCCGGGATCGAAGATCGGCAGCCCGAGGTGAATATCGGGGAACAGGCCTTCGAAAATATGGATTGGGATAATTATCTTAATGATTATTACACCCCTCGTAGCGAAGACATTTCCGAAGACCGGGACATCCCCTCTTATGAAAACATGGTTTCCAAAAAAACCTCCTTGACCGACCACCTCATGTGGCAACTCTCTCTTTCCAATTTAACCCCGGAAGAGGAGAGGATGGGCTCGGAGATCATAGGGAATTTGGATGTAAACGGATATCTGAAGGCCTCTTTGGAAGAGATTTCTCAAAGTACCGGATTGGATATGGGCCTGGCAGAAAGGGTTTTGAAGCGTATTCAGGAATTTGATCCCCTGGGGGTCGCCTCCAGGGACCTTAAAGAATGTCTGCTGATCCAGGCCCGGCATTTAACCCATTCGAATCCCTGGGTTGAGTCGATTATCCTGGACCATTTGAATTCCCTGGAAACCAAAAATTACCTGGCCATAGCCCGGGCTTTACAAGCCCCGATCGAAGAGATTATCCCGGCCATAGAAGTTATCTTGCACCTGGACCCCAAACCAGGACGACTCTACAGCGACGAAGAGTCTCAGTATATCAGTCCTGATATCTTTGTTTATAAAGTAGGGGATGAGGTCCATATTGTTTTAAATGAAGACGGCCTTCCCCGTTTGAGGATCAACGCCTTTTACAAACAGGCCTTAAGTCAGCGGGGAACCGTATCAGAAACCACCCGCGATTACATTCAAGAAAAGCTGCGTTCGGCTATCTGGCTGATCAAGAGTATTCATCAAAGGCAGCGGACCATCTATCGGGTTGCTGAGAGTATTTTTAAATTTCAACATGACTTTTTGGATCACGGCATTTCCCATTTGAAACCCCTGATTCTGAAAGATGTAGCCGAAGAGGTTCAAATGCATGAATCGACCATCAGTCGGGTGACCACCAATAAATATGTCCATACTCCCCAGGGGATTTTTGAATTAAAATTTTTCTTCAACAGTTCTTTGGCCGGGGCCAATGGAGAAACCGTAGCCTCAGAAAGTGTCAAAGAAAGGATCAGGCTCTTGATATCCGGGGAAGATCAGACCCACCCCTTGAGTGATCAGGAACTTACCGAACTTCTCTTGAAAGAGAATATCCATATTGCCCGGCGAACAGTGGCCAAATATCGGGAAGCCTTGGGTCTCCTTCCCTCTAATAAGCGAAAAAAAATTCCCATGGAACAATGGATGCGTTCTAAATAATTTTTCCGACCCGTTCGGAGTAGGAGGTATTATGCAAATTTCTGTATCTTTCCGGAATGTAGATCCCTCGGACCATCTTAAAGGCTATGCTGAAAACCGGATGGCGCGCCTCAAAAAATATATGGACGAGCCGATAGAAATTTATCTGGTCCTTTCCATTCAAAAATTCAGACATACCGCTGATGTGACCATTTCAGCTAATGGGATGAAAATAAAGGCCCAGGAAGAAACAGGGGACTTATATTCGGCCATTGATATGGTTTTGGATAAAATAGAAAAACAGGTCAAAAGGCATCGGGAAAAAGTCAAAGAACATAAATCCGAGGGGATGACCAAAGGGTTAACGGAAGAGAAAAAAATAGGGGAGGAAAAAGAAGTTGAAGAAGAAGTTCCTCAGATTGTAAAGACCGAAAGGATCCTTGCCAAACCGATGGATGTAGAAGAAGCTTCTTTACAACTCAAACTCTCGAATAGCGAATTTATGGTTTTTACCAATTCCAAAACCCGGTTGATCAATGTCTTGTATCGCAGGAAGGATGGAAATTTTGGATTGATTGAACCGGCGAGTTAACGCTACGGCGACGCTTTTTTCGTCATTCCCGAATGTCTTTATCGGGAATCCAGATTTTTCAAGAAAATAATAAAATCAAAGTCCCTAAACTCTATGAAAATTTGTCAATATTTAAACCCCGCTCTGATCTTATCCGACTTGAAGGCCCAGGATAAGGAAGGGGTATTGGCCGAACTGGCCGATCTGATTGCCGGGCATGTCCCCGGAACGAAATCCGGAGAGGTGCTGCAGGTATTACTGGACCGGGAACGTCTTGGCAGTACCGGAATTGGGGAAGGTTTTGCCATTCCCCACGGGAAAATGAAAAACATTGATCAAATGATCATCGCTTTCGGCCGGTCTCGCCAGGGGATCTCCTTTGATTCCATGGATGGTAAGGAAGCTTTTTATTTTTTTGTTTTAATTGCCCCGGAAGATTGCGCCGGCCTTCATTTAAAGGCCTTGGCCAAGATTTCTCGTTTTTTGAAAAACAGCGCTTTCAAAGAAAGTTTGTCTCGAGCCCCAGATCGTGATGCGTTGCAGAAGATTATTCAGGAACAGGATGAATTACCGTGAGGGAAACCCAGCCCTCCAAGATAGAAAAAAACATCCGACTGGTGGTCATCACCGGCCTGTCGGGATCGGGCAAGAGCACGGCCCTTAAAGCCTTTGAGGATATCGGTTTTTTTTGTATCGACAATTTACCGGCAACCTTGCTTCCGCGGTTTTTAGAGTTGCGAGATGAGATTTCCCGGGAGGTTATTAAGATCGCCCTGGTTATGGACCTCCGGGGAAAGGATTTTTTAGCCAAGTTTCCGAAGATTTTCCAGGAAATTAAGCGGAAGAGTTATGTCATCGAGGTCTTGTTTTTAGAGGCCGAGGAAGAAGCCCTGGTCCGTCGTTTCAGTCAGACCCGACGTCATCATCCCCTCGGGGACCATCGGACCCTTTCCGGAACTATTCGCCTGGAAAGAAAAAAAATGGAACCCATCAAAAAACTGGCAACCTATTGCCTGGATACCAGCCATCTTAATGTCCATCAACTTCGGGAGGAGATCCTGCGTCTCTTTTCCAAAGTGGCCCAACCGGCCAAGATGACCATGAACCTGATCTCTTTCGGATATAAATACGGCCTCCCCAATGAAGCCGATATCGTGATGGATGTCCGGTTCCTGCCCAACCCTTTTTTTGTGACGGAATTAAAAGAGATGGATGGGAATCAAAAACCGGTGATCGATTATATTATGAAATGGAAAGAGACTAAGATTTTTTTGAAAAGTTTTTACGAATTGATTTCCTTTTTAATTCCTCAATATCAGAAAGAAGGGAAATCCCAACTGACGATTGCTGTGGGGTGCACCGGGGGAAAACACCGTTCGGTGACGATCATCAATGCCTTGTCCGACTTTTTAAAGAAGCAGAAACTTTTGATTAATATTCGCCACCGGGATATCCGGTTGGGGTAAAATACAGGCAATAGGCACGAGGCGATAGGTGAGAGGCAAACAAAGATCCGAAAAAAGCTAACTTATAGCCTTCTCCGAGCTGTAGGCGCTCCGGGCCGAAAGCTTGGCCCATTGCCCATAGCTCGGCATGAAGTAATTTTCAGGTTTGGTGGCGCTCCGATTCTTTCGGACCTTGTCCCCCGGACCTTAAACCTTGAACCTTGAATTTATAGAGGCGGCAGGCCAATGATTGGAATTGTGATTGTTACCCATTGTAATTTGGGTCAGGAACTTATTCGATCCGCGGAATTTATTGTAGGGAGACTTAATCAGGCCCAGGCGGTTTCATTGAATCCGGAGGATCAGGATGAGGCCTTGCGGGGAAAAATAAACGAGGCTATTGAAAAGGTCAATGCCGGGGAGGGCGTCATTCTTCTCACGGATATGTTTGGTGGAACCCCATCCAATATCAGTCTTTCTTTTTTAGCCGACGGAAAGGTGGAAGTGGTTACCGGCGTGAATCTGCCCATGTTGATCGGTCTGGCTTCCAAAAGGGAAGGCAAATCCTTGAATCAGGTCGCCCGGGAAATCAAGGATTATGGTCTCCGAAGTATTGCTTTAGCCGGGGAAATATTAAAAAAGGAGATCAAATAAAGGATTCAACCTTGCTCCTTATTCCCGCTCAGGTGGTCGACCTGCCTGAATTACTGATCATTGAATCGGCCTCTTTTATTCAACCCTGGTCAAAAGCCATTTTTCATTTTGAATTAAGCAAGTCGCCTTCCACGATCTATGTGGCTCGAAGGGGCCCCGGGACACCGGTCTTAGGGTACATTTGTTTCTGGGAGGTGGCCGACGAGTTCCAGATGCTCAATCTGGCTGTTCATCCGGATCACCGACGTCAAGGATTGGGCCGTACCCTCTTGACCATTCTCTTGAAAAAAGCTGAAGGGAAAAAGACCTCAAGAGTGTTTCTCGAGGTCCGGCCCTCCAATCTGACTGCCCTGGCCTTGTATCGCTCCGTGGGGTTTAGAATACTTTACCGGCGTCCTGGTTATTATCCCCCGGAGGGAGAAGAGGCCCTGGTTATGGAATGGGCGCGTTAAAGGCGAAACTACGAATATTGAATATCGAACACTGAATTTCGAATCATGAAGTGATTTGTTTTTGCCTTCCTTCAACATTCATTATTCGATATTCGACATTCGATATTCTCCTATTTTTTGGCTTCCATCAAGAGGATGAGGTTTATTACCGTCGTGCCCAATGTCCGGGAACCCAGAACCGTTCGATATTTCCATAAGGGCCGTATTGTTCTACCCAATGCCCCTCTATCCATCCTTCCCGATGGGGTGGAGGGGGGGGACAATAATAGTCCGGCGGGTTATAAACTCGAACCGGGTGATGATCGTGATAATAGGCCCTTGGGGGATGGAACATCTGCCCCAATAGGATAGCCGAACCTACCCCCACGGCAACGCCCGGCCAAAACCGGTCCGCCCTGACCGGGGTGACCGAAAAAAAGGTGAATGTTAAGGACAGGGCCAGTATAATAACAACGGTTTTTTTCATGGCAACTTCTCCTTTCTGTTTTATAATTATTGACCGGATCAAAAAGATAAAGGTTAAAATATTTTTAGGCAATGGGTAAAAAATCCCCAAATTTTTGTTTTAACTATTTATTTTATCCGGTGTCTAATTTTAGCAAAAGATAAATATGACGGATGACCAGTTAGTTGAGCGGGTAAAAAATGGGGATTCCCTGGCCTTTGAAGAACTGGTCTTTCGATACCAGAAGCCGATTTATTATTTTGTCTTACGGATGCTGAAGAGTCCTTTAGACGCTGAAGATGCTGTCCAAAAAATATTTTTACTGGCTTATCAAAATATCAAAGGATTCAGGGCCGATTCGACTTTTAAAACCTGGTTATATCGAATAGGGATCAATCAATGTAATAATTTTTTCCGGAAAAATAAAAATCGGGAATTTATCTCCGTGGATGAAATCCCGGTGGCCGATTTCAGTGCCGATCAAGAAGGGGATTTATCGGAAAAGGAAATATTATCCAGTCTCCGAAAAGCCGTAGATCGGCTTCCCTATAAGCAAAGGATGGTGGTTTCCTTAAGAATTTATCAGGATCTCTCCTTTGATGAAATTGGAAAGACCCTTGATATCCGGGCAAACTCGGCTAAGGTTAATTTTCACCATGCCATGGAAAAACTCAAAAATTGGATGAAGACCTAACCAAAACTATTTAAGAATCTTAAAATCATGAAAGTGCTATCCTGTAAAAAAATAAAAAAACTGACCGGCGGTTATTTTCAGAACCTTTTGTCACCCGATCTGGTCCAAGGGGTTGATAGGCATCTCGCCGCCTGTCCGGTCTGTAAAAAGGAATACCATGAGACTCAAGAGGTTCTGGACCTCTTGAACCGGGACCGTTTGCCGGATCCCGGACCGGATTTCTGGAAGGGGTTGAACTCCAAGATTATGGCCCAGGTGGGCCTTAGCCGGCATCATTCCCTGAAGGTCCCCTGGTATAAAAAGATCGGAGGTAACCCTTTCACCTGGCCCGGCTATGCCTGGGTAACGGCCTTGATTCTCATCCTTTTGACCCCCTGGGCCATTTATACTATTCATTTTAAAGGCCAACCATCCACTCTGGTCCAGGAATTCCCGGAGAACGAATTGAAATGGGAATTGGGCCTTGAGTCATTACCGGCAGCGGTTGATTCCCTTTCAGCCAAGGAGTCCGTTCGTTTGGGAGAAAGGATAGTGGCTCGAATGGGAAGGGATTTACCCGGAAAGTCTCCATTATCGACTGAGGATGAGTTGCAATGGGATGTTTCTCCTTCTCTGGAAGGTCTTAATAATGAACAGTTGGATACTCTATTTAAAAAAATGAAAACCGGAGGTTTCCCCGGTTTTAAGGAGGAAGAAAAACATGTATCCTGAGAAAATTATCCGGATCTTTCTTTTGTCCTTTATCCTTGTCCTTGGGGCTTCTTCCATTTGGGCCGAATCCTGGAAGGAAGGTAAGGACCCCCGTGACAAGACCCGGGAACGGATTCATATGATCAAGATGTGGAAAATGACCGAGGCCCTTAAGCTGGATCGGGAAGGGGCGGTTCGTTTTTTTGCCGTTAATAATCAATACGAGGAGACTAAAAGAAGACTCTGGAGGGATTTTCACGAGGACACCCAAAGGCTTCGAAATCTGATGCGGGACATGAATCCTCCGGAACGGGAGTTGCGGGACCTCATGGCGCGAATCAAAGGCCGGAAAAAAGAAATCAATGAGTTATCGAATAGACAAATGGAAGATGAGATGAATCTCATGAGGCCGGAACAGCAGGCCCGGTATATCTTGTTTCAAATAGACTTCCGTCGGGAGATGGAGGATTTGATCCGGGAAGTTCGTGAAGAAAAATCCCCCAAACCAGGATATGAATCATTTCCTGAAAAAATAAGATAAAGAGGCTTTCCAGGATGGATTTGAAGCTGAAAGACAGGGTAGTCATTGTCACCGGAGCCGGTCAGGGGATCGGACGGGCCATCGCCCTCCTGGCGGCCTATGAAGGGGGCAGGGTGGCGGTAGTGGATTGGAACCCGGAAACCGGTCAGGAAACCTTAAAGCTTTTGGAAGGGGCCGGGGGAGAAGGTTTTTTTTGGGCAGCCGACGTGACCCAACCTTCGGCAGTTTCTGAGGTGGTCGAAAAGGTGCATAAGCGATGGGGCCGGATCGATATCCTGATCAATAACGCTGGATTTGATCGTCCCGCAGGGATTTTTAAAATCAAGACCGAAGATTGGGATGCCGTGCAGGGGGTTCATCTCCGGGCTGCCATGCTTTTCATCAGGCGGGTCATGCCCATCATGCGGGATCAGAAATATGGGCAGGTCGTTAATATCTCGTCGGTTTACGGCAAGGTAGGCGGTAAAGGGGAAATCGCCTATGCTGTGGCCAAGGCCGGTCTCCTGGGATTGACTAAAAGTGTTGCCAAAGAGGTAGGGAGATATGGGATCCGGGTCAACGCCGTCTTGCCCGGCCTGACCGAGACCCCGTCTATTCAAGCCATGATGGCGGAAAAATTCAAAGCAGAAATTCTGGCCCAGACCCCTTTGGGTAGAATGGCCCGACCGGAAGAGATCGCCCGCGCCGTTGTCTTCCTGGCATCCGATGAAGCCAGCTTCATCACCGGAGCCGGTCTGGAAGTCAGCGGCGGCTGGGAGATGTGAGAGGGTTTTTTATCTGTTGACATTTTAAAAGGTTCGATTTAATAATTCTAAAAATTGAGGTGAAGAAGTTCACCTGAACTGTCCGTTTTGGCGGACTGATGACTTCTGCTTCGGATTGAACCGGAGTGGAAGTTTTTTATTTTTAGAGGTTGTTGAATGGACGATCAGTTGATATCCCTGGTACTTTGGGCCCTTATTTTTGTGGCCAGTTTTTTTTCGGTTGAATTGGGGCTTTCGGTGGCCATCATCGAAATTTCCCTGGGAGTTATCGGCGGTAACTTTCTGGGACTCCACCCCACCCCCTGGATTAGCTATCTGGCCGGTTTTGGAGGCATATTGCTGACCTTTCTGGCCGGGGCCGAGGTGGACACCCAGGTCATGAAAGCCAAATTCAAGGAAAGCTTTCTGATCGGGGCCGTATCCTTTCTGTTCCCTTTTTTAGGGGCCATGGTCTATGCCCATTACCTGCTTAATTGGTCCTGGCCGGCAGCCAAGATCGCCGGGATAGCTCTGTCGACCACTTCTCTGGCCGTGGTCTATGCCGTTTTGGTCGAAACCGGCCTGACCAACACCGAACTGGGCAAGATCCTTATGGCCGCCACTTTTTTCACCGATCTGGGCACCGCTATGGCCCTCTCCCTGCTCTTTCTTGAGTTCAACTGGTTCACCCTGCTTTTTTTGGGGGTTTCAACTGTATTGATCCTGGTTATTCCCAGGATCTACCCCTGGATCTGCCGGCGCTACGGCGACCGGGTGATCGAGCCGGAAATTAAGTTTCTTTTTCTTGTTTTGGTCGTCATCATGTTTTTCGCCAAAGTCGGAGCCAGTCATGCCATCCTGCCGGCCTTTGTTCTGGGCCTGGCCATGTCCAACAGCTTTATGGAAAACCGGAAGCTTCAACGCCGTCTCCGGGTGGTGGCCTTTGCCATCATCACTCCTTTTTTCTTTATCAACGGCGGGATGAATATCTCCTTAAAATTGCTTTTGGTAAATTCAGGTCTCCTGGTCCAGATGCTTCTGGTCAAACAAGTCACTAAAATTGTGGGGGTCTATCCCCTGGCTAAAAAATATCTCCCTGAAAATGCCATGTATACCACCCTGTTGATGAGCACGGGTCTGACCATGGGGACCATCTCCTCGGTTTTTGGACTGACGGCCGGCCTTATCAATCGGGTCCAATTTTCCGTACTGGTGGCCACGGTGGTCCTGAGTGCCATCATCCCCACCTTTATCGCCCAGAAATGGTTTCAGCCAAAATATGAACTGCCTGAACAAAATGGTTTGTCTTCAGGTTCGGATAATTTAGAGGAATAGGAGGAGAGTGTTATGTTTAAAAAATTATTGGTGGCTTATGACGGATCCGAGGATTCCAAGAAGGCCCTGGAGATCGCCTTGGAACTGTCCAGGAAGTTTGATTCGGAAGTGCATCTGCTGACCATCATCGAACAGCTCCCCCATTATGCGGCTACTATAGGAGAAGTCAAGGAAGCTCTGGCCGAGATCACCAAGGAGATCGAAAAGGAGCAAACTCTGGTCTGTGAAGGTGCCAGGGAACAGGGGGTGGACATCAAGTGCCGGATCCTTCCGGGACATGAGGTGGAGGCCATCATCGCCTATACCCAGAAGGGCAACTTCGATGCCCTGCTCCTTGGCAGAAAGGGCCGGTCTGCTATCCTGCACACCAAAAGCGGCAGCACGGCCGTGCAGGTCAGCACCCATGCCCCCTGTACAGTCATCCTGGCCCAGGCGGAAAAAAGGAAGGAATAAGTTTTTTGACCTATTAACCTCGGTATCGCATCAGGCCGCTATCTTCTTTTCGGACCGTAAAGGGCTTGGCCCCAGACGCTTGGCCCGCCCGACCATTTCTTTAACCGCTTCGGCCCAGCCCGGGGCATCGGAGGCCCCGACGTGGAACATCTCGATCCGCTCCGGTTCTAAGCCGCAGTCGGCCAGGATCTGTTTGGTTTGGGCCACCCGCTTGACGGCCCGGTAGTTGCCTTCACGGAAGTGGCAGTCCCCTAATTCGCAACCCGAAACCATTACGGCATCCGCACCGGCCTCGAAGGCTCCCATGAGGTGCTTGACGTCTATCCGACCGGTGCAAAGCAATTTTACTACCCGAACATCAGGCGGATACTGCAGACGCATCGAACCGGCCATGTCGGCCGCGGTATAGGTACAGTAGGTGCAGATGAAGGCCAGGATCTGCGGCGTATAGTCATCGCCGGGGGACGGCTCATTGAAAAGTGCTTCGGCCTTGGCCATGATCTGGTTGTCCTGGTGGTGGGCCACCTGAATGGCCTTGCCCGGACAAACCCCGGCACAGACCCCGCAACCACGACAGGCCGCCGGGTCCATTTGGGCTGCCCCGTTGATCA
>CAZVHO010000046.1:22712-33767 GCA_964627515.1 uncultured Thermodesulfobacteriota bacterium
CAGACCCCGCAACCACGACAGGCCGCCGGGTCCATTTGGGCTGCCCCGTTGATCACCCTGGGCACGCCGAAGGGACAGGCCCGGACACAACTCAGACAAACAGAGCATTTCCTGCGATCAACGACAGCCACTTCACCGCCCACCTGAAGAAATTTTCGGCCCAGGATGGTGGCCGCCCTGGCGGCCGCACCTTTGGCCTGGACAACGGTTTCGTCGATCGGTTTCGGTCCGTGGGCCAGTCCGCACAGGAAATAGCCTGAAGAGGAAAAATCGAGGGGACGCAGTTTGAGATGGGCTTCCATGAAGAACCCATCCCTGTCCAGGGGAAGTTTGAGAAGCGAGCCCAGAGCCTTGGCCTCCGGATCGGGTCTCACTGCCGCCGAGAGGACGATCTTATCCGCTTGGATGGATAATCTTTCCCGAAGGCTTTGATCCAGAACGGTTACGGTCAGTTGGCCGTCCTTAATCGCAACGGACGGCGGTTCTTCGGGATCAAAACGGACAAACCGCACGCCGGCCTCCCGGGCCTGCTTATAATAGACCTCTTTGAGGCCATAAGTCCTGATGTCGCGGTAAAGAATGATTACTTCAGCCCCGGGATTGAGGGCCTTGAGCTTCAAGGCATTTCCAATGGCCTGAGAACAACACAGTCGGGAACAATAAGGATGCTCGGCCTCCCTGGACCCTACGCACTGGATCATGACTACTTTACGGAAGTCTTCTGCGGTGCCCTTGCCCAAAGTCTCCTGGAACTCCATCTGGGTCAGTATGTCGGTCGTCGAGCCGAAACCATACTCGCTGGGCCGGTATTCGGTTCCACCGGTGGCGACGATCACCGCCCCGTGATCCACTCGAGTAACGGCTCCGTCGGAACCCTTCAGGTCCGTGGTGAACCAACCCACCACGCCATCGATCTGTTGCACTTCCGTATTGGTAAAAATCCGTATCTTGGGATGGGCCTCGATTTTTGAAATCAGGTCCTTCAAATAATCCCGGACCTCAAAGCCTTCGGTCGTCTGAATAAGCCGGCGGGCTAAACCCCCCAACTCCGGGCCCCTTTCGACCAGATTTACCGGAAAGTCCTGTTCGGCCAGGGACAGGGCAGCCGTCATCCCGGCCACCCCACCACCGATGACCAGACCGGACTGGTGGACCGGGGCGCTAACCTGTTCGAGGGGTTCAAGCAGTCGCGCCCGGCTGATACTCATTCGCACCAGATCCTTGGCCTTTTGCGTGGCAGCCTGGTGATCGTCTGCATGGACCCAGGAGCAATGGTCGCGGATGTTGGCCATCTCAAAGAGATACTTGTTCAATCCGGCCTGTCGCAGATTTTCCTGAAAAAGCGGCTCGTGGGTCCGGGGGCTGCAGGAAGCCACGATGACCCGGTTAAGCCCCTGTTCCACGATGGCCTGGCGCATCCGGTCCTGGCTGTCGGTGGAGCAGGCAAACAGGATATCTTCGGCCCAAACCACATCAGGCAGGCTCCGGGCATAGGCGGACACATCGGCCACATCCACTACGCCGGCGATATTGATGCCGCAATGGCAGACGATCACACCGATCCGCGGTTTTTCGGAGGTGACCTGCCGGGCCTCGGGAAAGGTCTTTTCCGGGATCAGGCTCCCCCGGGCCGGGGCCAAAAGCTCGCCTACCTGTCCGGCAGCGGCCGAGGCCTGGGTAACCGATTCAGGGATGTCCTTGGGGCCGTTGAAAACGCCGGCCACATAGATTCCGGGTCGATTGGTGATCAGGGGATTGATTTCCTTACGGGCGGCAAAGCCGAAGGCGTCCAGATCCAGGCCCAGTTTCCGGGCCAGCGAAATGCCTTCCTGGTGGGGTTCAAGACCTACGGACAAAACGACCAGATCAAAGACCTCAACCTGAAGCCGATCGGCCTCATCGAAATATTGTACCTCGAGCTGCTTAGTCAGGGGTTGTTCAATCACCCTGGAAATCATGGATCTTACGTAACGAACCCCGTGTTCGGATTTGGCCCGTTCATAATATTGATCAAAGCCCTTACCCTGGGCCCGGATGTCGATAAAAAATATAGTGGGCGCTATATCCGGAAAATGCTCCTTGGCGATGATGGCCTGTTTGGTAGCAACCATGCAGCAGACTGAAGAGCAGTAATCGTTGCCCAGGCAGGCGTCCCGGGAACCGACACACTGAATCCAGGCGATTTTTTGGGGTTCCTTCCCGTCGGAGAGGCGTTTGACATGTCCTCCAAAAGGGCCGGCCGCGGCCAGAATACGTTCGAACTGGATGGAGGTGACTACATCCTCGTAGCGCCCAAAACCCAGCTCGGGTTTACGCTCGGCATTGAAGGGGGTGAAGCCTGGAGATAAAAGCACTGCGCCCACTTCAAGATTGATCTCTTTGGGCTCCTGGTTAAAATCGATGGCCTTGTTCTCGCAAAACTTTTCACAGGCCCGGCACTTGCCCTTCTGGAAGTAGATACAGTTCTCCCGGTCGATGGTAAAGACCAGAGGAATGGCTTGAGGATAGTCGAGGAAGATGGCCTTTCGTTGACCCAGGTTTTCGTTAAAAGGGTCGCTGACCTTTTTGGGACACTTTTCAGCACAGACCCCACAACCGACACACTTCTCTTCGTCCACATAACGGGGGTGTTTCAGGATTCGGGCGGTAAACCGTCCCGGTTGTCCGTTAAGATCAATCAACTCGGCCAGGGTGATGACCTGGATGGCCGGATGGCCGGCCACCTCGACCAGCCGTGGAGAGATCATACAGGTGGAACAATCGTTGGTCGGGAAGGTCTTATCCAGGCGGGCCATGATTCCGCCTATGGATGGACTTCGATCGAGGAGGTAGACGAAGAAACCGGCCCCGGCCAGGTCCAGGGCCGATTGCATTCCGGCGATCCCCCCACCGACGACTAAAACCGACCCCAGGGGATTTTGGGGGGTACTTATTTGTTTCATAATAACTCCAACTGATTAAGCAAGGGGATGGGATCAACGAAATGTCGGGAAAGCCACTTGGAAACATCCGGATGGCCAATGGCCAATCCCATCAGTTCCGTAAAGTAGAACACCGGAATCTGGTACTTCTTGCCCCGGGCCTGGCTGATCTTTTCCTGATACATATCCAGATTGGCCTGGCACATCTGACAGGAGACGACAAAACAATCAGCGCCCTGGGCTACGGCCCGGTCAAAGAGACGACTGACCAGTTCATAAACCACATCCAGCCGGGCAACGGCATGAGAAGCGCCGCAGCAATCGGTCTTGAAGGGCCAATCTACGGCCGTGGCGCCGCAGGCTTCTACCAGCCGGTCCATATCCATCGGGTTTTCGCAGTCGGTCCTACCGATAATCTGTGGAGGCCGGTTCCCCTGACATCCGTAATAGCAGAGGGCTTTCAAGCCCTTTAAAGGTTTCTTGATCATATCCACAAAACGATCAAGGACTTCGGACGAGGACAAAAATTCCAGAATGTCCCGAACCTGGATAAGGCCGGAGAAGTTATACTCGGACACCGTTCCTTGACGGAGGGCCTTTTCGGCTGTTTTCAGACGGTTGAAACAAAGGGAGCAGGGTACGATCAAGTCCCGGCCGGCAGCTTCGGCCCGGACCACATTTCTGGCCGATAGTACCAGGGAAAGTTCCGGGCTCAAACTGTGGGCCGAGGTTGAACCGCAGCAGTTCCAGTCCTCCACTTCAGTCAGCTCGATACCGAGCATCCCGGCCAAAGCCTGGATTGAGGCGTTGTAGTCGCTGGCAGTCGATTCGAGCGAGCACCCCGGGTAGTAGGTTACTTTTATGGCTGCGGCTTGATTCATTGCCAATGCCTCTGGAACATTTTCTGGACTTTGTTAAGGCCTTTGATGCGGGTAGGGGTGAGTTTGAGCCGCCCTTTTTTAAACATTTTAAGGCCTAACAGGGCATTGTCCATCACCTTCCGGGGTTGCCACATCTGTCCTGAGCGGATCATATAACCCTGCATCAACCCCCCTTCAAAAACCCGGCCATGGGCTTTGACGCTTTTAAGGAACTCCCGGTGAAAAAGTTCGACGTTTTTCTCGGCCGCCTGGCCCGCACCGGTACTGACTTTCCCCTTCAGGTAGTCCATCAGTTTCGGGATATCGATCTCATTAGGGCAGCGGGTTACACAGGTGTGGCAGGAGGAGCAAAGCCAAATCGTTTTGGAATCGATCAGCCGTTCCTTAAGGCCCAGGTTGACGAATCGAACCACTTGATAAGGGTGATAATCCATGGCAAAGGTCATGGGACAGCCGTTAGAGCACTTGCGGCACTGAAAACAGGCCGAGACTTTGATTTGGCTTTCGTTTTCTACTTCATTGAGAAAAGAAAGGTCTATTTCTTTTATAACCGGTTCAGAGATTTCCATTATGACTCCTTAATTCAACGATGGACTTTTTCTATGTTATTATAGTTAAATCAATATATTATGTTTATTCTAAGGGAATAGTTTCCGAAATAAAAGCGACCGGCCCCGAATTAAACTTCCCGGCAGGGGAATCCTGAATTTTAAAAGGGGAATGGACTACCTGGAGGATAAGCGAAGGGCCTGGTAATACTAATTATCGGCCATTTCTTATAAACCAAAAAGGCGAAGTCGGTTTCCTGCTTAAAATCGGTGCGAAACTGAATTAATTTCTGGGTACTATTTATATATTTTTATTTGCCTTAATTGTCATTCCCTTAATAAAAAAATCCAAATAAAATATAATCCTTTTTTTTATTTTTGCAATAAAAAACCGCTTAAAAATTAAGAACGTCTAAGAAGCGATGAGACGCCATATTGTGACGCTGTATCAGAAAATAACCTGGTAAAAAAGCTAAGTTATTTCGAAGTCGTTTACCTACGGCCTGGATTCCCGCCTGCGCGGGAATGACGAATTTTTACATAGTCATCAAAGTTGAAAAGTGGCCGAATTCACTGGATAAGTAAATTTTTCATAAATCCGCTGGATTCCCAGGCTCCGGCGCACCGGGCTGACCCCTAATTTCCGAAATCGATCTTCCATTTGATAACAGACCTTGAGGAATTGAGGTACCATACCGGGCGCCAAGGTTTCAAACTGGATCCGTTCCGGTTCCAGCCCTATTTCCGGAAGGACCTCTTGAAGGAACCGGACTCGTTCCAAGGCCCTCTTGTTTCCTTCAAAGGATTGGCAAGCTTCCATGGGACAGACCAGGATCAGGACCCCATCCGCCCCTTCCTTAAAGGCCTGAAGGATATAATCGGGGTCGATTTTTCCGGCACAAGGTACCTGGATAAATTCAAAACCGATAGGCAAGGGCTCCCGGTAGAGAAGGGCCTGCTGCAAGGTCTTGTCAGCCGAGTTTTTGCAACAAAAAACCACTACTTGTGGGGTTATGGACTCGAATTTCCTTTTGTCAAAAAAGGCGGCGACTTCATTAATAACCGTCTGGTCCCGATAATGCTTGATTTGGATGGCATCCATGGGGCATTCGGAAGCACATATACCGCAGACCTGGCAAGCCAGGGCCGAGATTTGAGGGCGGCGATACAGAAAACTAAGGGCCTGATGCGGACAGGAACGGACGCAAGTCAGGCAAATAGTGCATTTTTTCCGGTCTATTTCAACCCAGGGGGCTTCGCATTCCTGAGTTCCTTTTCCAATCACATCGGCTGCCGATAGTATAGCCTCATGAATCTCCGAAAGGGAATCCTCGTTATCGGTAACCGGTCGGCGACTCCCTCCCACTACGAATATCCCCTTTCGGGGAGTCCGGACCGGAAGGGCATAGACCTTATCCGGAGCCATAAATCCGGCGGCATCCAGGGAAACCCCCAGGATATCGGCTATTCCTTTCAATTCAGGATGAGGCCGGAGTTTTTCATCAACGATGATGAGATCGGGCTGGAGCGTAAGGGGACGGCCGAGTATTTCATCCTGAAAGGTAATCGTAAGTCCTTTCCCGGTCTCCAGAATCCGGGGCTGCCCTTGATCAAATCTGAAAAAGAGGATGCCTTCCTCCCTGGCCTGGGTATAGAGCCGTTCCAAGCCCGGTCCGGCAACCTTCATATTTCCGGTAAGAAAATATACCTGTTTATCCATCAGGTCCTGGATCAGACGGGCGTTTGTTAAGGCCCTTTGAACCACGCCGGGGGATGATTCTGAGGATAGACCTAAAAGAAAGGCCACCTCCCTGGACTGATTTTCAGGCAACACTTTTTCACGATAGGCCCTGGAAGCCAGCATGACCTCTAACTGGGAAAGAGACAGAACCTTTCGACCCGGCGTTAAACCATAAAGAGCGAAATTGGGATCTTCCCGGACCGGCAAGGACACTATTATGGCCCCTACCGATTGGCTGGATTGCTCATCCTGGCCGTTTTGAAAAACACCCTTGAAATCTCCCGCCTTTCCCGACAGGCCGACCAGACGGCCCTTATGGATCACTCGAACCCCGGGGTGTTTGGAAAGGATTTCCCATTGGTCCTGATCTTTTTCAGGCGTGGAACCGCTATGGTAACCTCCTTGCCCGGTAGTCTTTTCCGGTACCAGGACAATTACTTCATAGCCCAGATTTAAGGTCTCCTGGGCTGCCAGAAGGGCCATTAAATCTCCGCCTATAACCAGGAGGCAGGTTACGGTGGCGACAGTTTCAAGGGGGTGATGTTCTGCTATCTCTTTACCCCGGATGGCCTGCTTTAAGAGCAGGGCAGATCGCTCCCGGACCACTTCGGGTTCAATTTGAACGCCCAGATATTCGGGAAGCATATTGACCAAAGTGACCTGGTCCGGACTCAGCCCCCATTTGCCCAATTCCTGCTGAAAGGTATTCTGGTAGTTTGACGAATGACAACTGGCGATAATAAGATGGGAAAGACCTTTTTCGGAAATTTCATGAGATAATCTGGAGGCACTGGTTTCCCATTGATCCTGATAAAGATCTTCCACAACCTGGACCTGGGGAAAGGCCTGAGCGATGGCCTTTAATTCATCAGTGTCTATGGCTTCCTTGATCCATTTTTCTTTGTGACAGATAAAAACACCGATCTTATTTTCTGGTAGCATAGATGGCTCCGTTAGCTTCCTAACCGTATTCCCTCGTTAAACCCTAATCAAAGAGATTTAAAATTTCTCTGGGACTCGTTACTTGTTACTTGTTACTCGTTACTCGTTTCTCGTTTTAACTAGCAACCAGTAACCAGCAACGAGCACCATTCACCTCATCCTTACCCCCAGATACCGGGCCACCTGGAGGGCCGCTTGTCCTCCATGGCTGATGGACTGGGCAATGTCCATAGGGCCGGTTATGGTTCCGGCGGTAAAAATCCCCGGTGGGTTCTCCTGGGTAAGAAAACCGTCTGCATCAATCGCTAATTGAAACTGCTCAGCCCAGGTTTTATTTTCTTCAGCCGGCATCAGGCCGATGGAGAGTACCAGCAGATCAAATAGTTCCTGGCGAGGTGGTTCTTCTCCGTTCTCCTGGAATCTCAATGAAATCCGTTCCCCGGGTGCCGGGTTGATGCTGCCGGGAATCCCCCGGATAAGGGTCAAGGTTTCTTTGGCTTTCTCGTAAAGGGGGATGAATTCCTTTCCGAAATTTTGAATGTCCATGTAAAAGACATAAGATCCAATTTCCGGCCAACGATGTTTTATCGCCCCCCCCATGCGCAAGGCGTAACCGCAACAAACCCGGGAACAGAAAAGGTGGTTCAGTCCCCGGTCCCGGGAGCCGATGCATTGGATAAAGGCCAGGCGTCCCGGGCGTTTTTGATCCGAAGGGCGCAAGACTTCTCCTTCTATCCGGATCATTTTTTCCAATTCCATGGCGGTAATGATGTTAGGAATCCGGCCGTATCCCAGAGCAGGTTTGGCCAGAGGATCAAAAGGAGTATAGCCGGTTGCTAAAACGACAGCATCCACCTGAAGGTGATGGTCAAGGGGTTGACGGTCGAGATCGATGGCCTTTTCCGGGCAGGTATCCTGGCAGAGCCGGGCCTGGGAATCTTTAAAATATAAACAGGCCTGGTCATCGATGTCATAAATAGGATGGGTGGCCGAAGAAGTCAGACCCTTGATGATGGCCCCTTCCTCCACGGCCGGGCAGGACTGGTAACAGATCCCGCAATTGTTGCAACGGGAAGGGTCGATATATTCCGGTCTTTGCCGGATGGAGACGGCATAAGACCCATCGCTCAATGGTTCGGCCTGCTCCAGTCGGGCCCGGGTCAAAATTTTTATCCGGGAATCAAGGACTATCTCGGAAAGGCGTTCTTCTACCAGACAATAGTTGCATTTTTGACAGGTATCGGTGGCCTTGCAAAAAAAATTCAGGGCCTGGCCTCCGATGAAATGCTTTTTTTCTACAATGATGACTGAAAGGCCGAGTTTGCTTAAATGGCCGGCACAGGACAGACCGGCAATGCCCCCGCCGATGATGAGCACCTTTTTCCTGACGGACCCGTTTGTTTCTTGTTGTGCCTTCAAAAAAACCCCTCCTTAGTTCGGATTTCGGAATTCGGATTTCGGAATGTTAGAAACCTACCTCCATGCTTGTGGCACTATCTTTTTATACTCTGAACTCCGAACTTGTTTCTTTTCGGATGATGGCTTCTGGTTGATGTTTTTAAATTCCGAAATCCGAAATCCGCATTCCGCATTCCAAAATCGTTCACAGTCCGGCCTTATCTAAAATCTCCGGGATTAAATGCTCCTGTCCAATGGCCATGATATGGACCCCATCTCCCAAGTTCTTAGCCTTGATCTCCTTGATCCGGGCAACCGTCCATTCCAGGGCTTTCCTGGGACCATCGGTTTCACCGGCTTGACGGAATTCTTCAATCAAAGGAAGCGGGACGATCACGCCGGGCAGGGAGCCGTCCTGGTATTGGCTGATTTCTTCCCAGTTTAAAAGGCGAAGGCCTGCAATAATTTTGGTTTCGTATTGCCGGGCAAATTTTATGAAATCAGCCAGCCGGTTAAGATTGAAGACCGCCTGGGTCTGGAAAAATGGAATGCCCATTGCCGCTTTCTTGGTAAACTTTAATAACTGGGGTTCCATGGGATCGGCTTCCGGGGTAACGACCGCCCCCAGGCAAAATTGAGGACTTCCTGCCAAAGGGTTTCCGGCCAGATCTTTCCCTTCCATTAATCCCTGAAGCATTTTCAATGCCTGAACAGAGTCCAGATCATAGACCGGCTTGGCGTCCTTCTGATCTCCGTGAGTCGTATGGTCACCGGTCAGGCAGAGGATATTGGTGATGCCCAGGGCTCCGGCCCCGAGGGCTTCCGAGGCCAGGGCCAAGCGATTTTTATCCCGGCAGGCCATATTCAGGATTGGTTCACCACCGGCTTGTTTGATCAGAAGACAGGCCGGTAAGGCCCCTAAGCGCATAACCCCGCCGCGATTGTCGGTTAGATTGATTCCGTCCACTCGATCCTTCAGGATCTGTACCTGCTTCAGTAGGTTATCGATTTCAATCCCTTTGGGGGGATCCAATTCTACGGTGATTAAAAATTTTCCCGTCTTCAGCGATTCCTGAAAAGATTTACTCATGGGCTTCAAATCTCCTCTTATAGGCGGCATGGGTTTGATAGGCCGGGGTGATCCTTAAGCTGTTGCGGCTGGGTTCGAAGGCCTTTCGGATGAGATCCAGGCGGCCTGTTTTTTCCAAACGTCTGTAAATCAGGGTCCAGGCGCAGGGTTTTTCCATATCAACCTCGCACTGCCCATGAACGGTTCCACCACAAGGGCCGTTCAGAATGCCTTTGGCGCAAACGGTCTTCGGACAAATGCCCCCGGTCTGATCCAGTACACATTCATGACAGGCCCGACAGCGTTCGGTCCAAAAACCCACGGCTTCGTTAACACCGATAAAAGTCGTGTTGACTCCGGGTAAAACCGGTTTGGTGTCATAGATCTCGGCCAGAAACTGAATACCGGCCCCGCAGGCCAGGGAAAGGATGGCCTCATTTTCCTCTACCGGATTTTTCAATTCGCTTAAGAATTCACGGTCGCATTGACGTTCGACAGTGGCTTGGCTGATGGCCAGGGGCCTTCCTTTAATTTTGGAGGCTATGGAAAGCTCTGCAGCCAGGAGCCCCACTTCTTTTTCTCCTCCAGCCAGACAAACCGCCACACAGGTTCCACATCCGGCGATCAGGACTTTCTTATAAGGGGCCAGCATGGCCTCGATCTCGGCAAAGGGTTTTCTCTCGGCAACGATCATAAAGAACTCCTTAATTTAAAAAATAACGGTTCATGGTCCAAGGTGTAAGGTTCAAGGCGCGAGAAAGCGCATCAATAAAGGGCGCACATCACATTAAGCGGTTTCATCCACCGTCAAGGGCCGGGGCCCCGGGGGACCTTCCAATATTTTTTTCCGGACCGGATTGGGTCCTAACTCCCTGGCCCGTTCGGTCATCTCTCGAACGGCCCTGGCCCAGTTGGGGGCGTCGGATGCCCCGATATGATACATCTCCAGTCGCTTTCCATCCAAACCGATTTCGTCCAAAAGGTGTTTGGCATGGGCGACCCGTTCTTTGGCTCTGAGATTTCCTTCCAGGAAATGACAGTCTCCCATTTCTCAGCCGCCGACCATGATGGCGTCGGCACCGGCCTCAAAGGCCTTCAGAATATGTAGAATATCCACCTTGCCGGTGCACAGTAATTTAACGATGCGCACATTGTGGGGATACTGAAGGCGCATGGAACCGGCCATATCCGCCGCCGTATAGGTACAGTAGGTGCAGACCATGGCGATAATCTTGGGTTCATAAGCTGGCATATTTTTCCGTCTCCTTGTAGGCAATGGGCTATAGGCTATAGGCAATGGGCTAAGGGGGGGGTTGCTTCTTCCTTGCTTTTTATTTACCTTTCGCCTATTGCCTCGTGCCTTTTGCCTGTATTTTTATTACGCCGCCAGCCATTCAAAAATCGCCGTTTCCTTGGCGATGATCTGATCGTCCCGCTGATGCTGGACCTGAATCAATTTACGGGGACAGGCACTGGCGCAGTTGCCGCACCCCTGGCAGGAGGCCGGGTTGATATAAATCATGCCTTCGTCGTCCACCTGGGGAACCCCGAAGGG
>CAZVHO010000046.1:33867-40581 GCA_964627515.1 uncultured Thermodesulfobacteriota bacterium
GGCTTGCTTTCCGGATTGGGGCGGATGGCACTGCTTAGGACCAGATAATCGGGGCTGAAGCGGATGGCCCGATTAAGGTTGCGATCCAGGACCGTTACCTGAAGCTTTGTTCCTTCCAGGGTGACTTCCGGTTTTTGATCCCCTTCATAGCGCACAAATCGTACCCCGGCCTCCCGGGCCTTTTTATAATAAAGTTCTTTCTGGGCATAGGTGCGCATATCCCGATAGAGAATGGTGACCTGGGTTTGAGGGTTTACTTCTTTGATTTTTAAGGCATTGGAAACGGCTGAGGAACAACAGACCCTGGAACAGTAGGGATGGTCTTCATCCCGGGAGCCGACACATTGGATCATGACTATTTCTTTCGCCGGGCCAATGGTATCAGGGGCCTGGGAAAGCAGTTGATGAAATTCCAACTGGGTTTTTATCCGCGAATCCTGTCCATAGAGATACTCGGTGGGTTTATATTCCGAACCACCGGTGGCCACGACCACGGCCCCATGTTCTATAGTTTTCTTCATCCCCTGATGGTTGACGGTGCTCCGGAAATTCCCCACATGTCCATTGATTTCCGATAATTCCGCTTCAGTGAAAATCCGAATGCGTTCATGGTTGTTGGCCCGCTCGATCAGTTTTCCTAAATAGAGGGGCACATCAACCCCTTCCAGGGAATGGGAGAGCTTGAGGGCATTCCCACCCAGGTGCTGACCCTTCTCAATCAGATAGGTTTCAAACCCCTGATCGGCCAGATTGAGGGCTGCGGTCAGACCGGCCAGACCCCCGCCGACCACCAGGGCCTTCTGGATCACATCAAAGGGTATTTCATACAAAGGTTCCAGAAGATGGGTCCGGGCCACGGCCATCCGGATCAGGTCTTTGGCTTTTTCCGTGGCCAGGGCCGGATCATTTTGATGAACCCAGGAACATTGATCGCGAATATTGGCCATCTCGAAGAGATATTTATTTAACCCTGCTTTACGCAAGGTTTCCTGAAAAAGGGCTTCATGGGTCCTGGGGGAACAGGAGGCCACAATGGCCCGGTTGAGGCCTTGTTCCTGGATGATTTCGGCCATCTTTTCCTGACTGTCGGTGGAACAGGTGAAGAGAAAGTGATCGGCATAAACCACACCGGGTAAAGTTCGGGCGTATGCGCTGGCCTCGCTGACATTGACCACCCCGGCAATGTTGATCCCGCAGTGACAGATGAAGACCCCGATCCGGGGTTCTTCCTGACGCACATCCCGTTCGGGAGGGAAGACCATCTCTTTGACCTGGGTGCCCCGCACTTCCGATAACAGGGCGGCGGCCTCAGCCGCGGCGCCGCTGGCCTGGGTGACCGTCTCAGGGATATCCTTGGGGTTTTGAAAGACTCCGCTGACAAAGACGCCGGGTTGGGAGGTGCCGACTACATTTAATTCCGGGGTCTGACAAAATCCGAATCGATCGGTCTTAAGATCCAGGGCCTTGGCCAGTTCCCAGGCCTCGGAGTGGGGCTTCAGCCCGACCGAGAGAATGATCAGGTCGAACTCTTCGGTCTGAAAGGTGTTGGTCTCATCGATAAAAGAAACTTGCAGGTTGTGGTTCCTGGGATTCTCAGCTACCCGGGAGAGCAGGCTGCGCACATAGCGGACCCCATGATCTTTTTTGGCCCGTTCATAATAACGATCAAAGCCCTTGCCCTGGGCCCGGATATCGATAAAAAAGATAGAAGGCTCGATAGTGGAAATATGTTCCTTGGCAATGATGGCCTGCTTGGTGGCATACATACAGCAAACATAAGAACAATAATCCTGATGAAGACCGGCATCCCGGGAACCGACGCACTGGATCCAGCCTACCTTGGTCGGTTCCTTATGGTCGGACGGCCTTTGAATATGGCCGGCATAAGGTCCGGAGGCGGACAGGAAACGTTCAAATTCCAGGCTGGTAATCACATTGGGGTAGCGGCCATAGCCGTATTCCCCTTTAAGTCGGGCATCAAAGGTCTCAAATCCGGGGCTGGCAATAATGGCGCCCACATCAAGGGTCAACTCCCGGGGTTTCTGATTATAGTCGATGGCCCCGGCCGGGCAGAATTTTTCACAGGCCCCGCAGTCTCCGGTCAGGAAATGGACACAGTTCTCGGCGTCGATGGCCGGCATGGCCGGTACGGCCTGAGGAAATGGCTTATAGATATTGGGACGCTCCGAGAGCCCCATGTTAAATTCCGAACCCCGGATTTTGGGGATATGGGCCGATATTTTATCCAGGGTTATGGCCCCGGTCGGGCAGACAAAGGCACAGGCCCCGCAGGTACGGCAGATTTCGGAGAATTGGCCAAAGGGGGTGGAAATCATTTTTTCCGAACCCCGGTTGATCAGCCCGATGGCCCCCACGCCCATCAACTCCTGACAGACCCGCACACACTTGCCGCAGAGGATGCACTGGTTATCCTCTTTTTTAAAACGGGTCTCCCGGACCCCTAACCGGGCGGCCGTTTGCTGAATTTCTGGAACCTCCGGACAACGGGCCAGAAGGAGTTCCATGGTCATTTGGCGGGCTTTAATAATCCGGTCGGAACCGGTTAAGACTTCCAGACCTTCTTCTGCCGGTGCGGTACAGGCCGTGCTTAATCGGGACCTGCCGCCCTGCTGGATTTCTACCAGGCAAAGACGGCAGCCCCCATAGGGTTCAATGGCCTGGTAATAGCAAAGGGTGGGGATGTTAATACTCAGTTTGCGACAGGCCTCTAAGATAGTAGTGCCTTTGGAGACGTCTAAGGGCTGTCCATCTATCGTTAACGAGATCATGGTCATTCATCTCCTCTTAAAAAACCTGAATCGCCCCGAATTTACAGAATTCCCTGCAGGCCCCGCAACGGACGCATTTCAAGGGATCAATCACGTGGGGGGTTTTCTTTTCGCCGGTAATACATTCCGTGGGACAATTTCGGGCGCAAGCCATACAACCGGTGCATTTTTCCGGGTTAATGCTATAGGTGATCAGATCCTTACAGACACCGGCCGGACAACGCCGCTCAACAATATGGGCCAAATATTCATCTTTGAAATAACGTAAGGCCGTTAATACCGGATTAGGAGCGGTTCCTCCGAGACCACAGAGGGATACATCCTTGACATAAAGGGCCAGTTCCTCCAAAGCGATCAGGTCTTTTTCCGTTCCTTTGCCTTGAGAGATGTCGGTCAGGATTTCGAATAACCGTTTGGTCCCTTCCCGGCAGGGGGTGCACTTGCCGCAGGATTCCTCCATGGTAAAGGAGATGAAATACTTGGCCAGGTCGACCATGCAGGTCCCTTCGTCCATAACAATCATGCCGCCTGAACCCATGATGGAACCTAAGCGGCCCAGGGATTCGTAGTCCACCGAAGTATCCATTAGCCGGGTGGGGATACATCCTCCGGAAGGCCCTCCGGTCTGAACGGCTTTCAGAGGCCGGTCATCCTGGATGCCCCCACCAATCTCAAAAATCATTTCCTTTAAGGGAATGCCGAGAGGGATCTCTACCAGGCCGGTATTTTTAACCTTCCCCACCAGGGAAAAGACCGTGGTCCCCCTGGCCGTTTCCGTGCCCATCTGGGCATACCAGTCCGCCCCCCGGGCCATGATGGGGGCGATATGGGACCAGGTTTTTACATTATTGATGTTGGTCGGACAATCCCAAAGACCGCGCTGGGCCGGAAAAGGCGGGCGTGGTCTGGGTTCTCCGACCTTGCCTTCAATGGAGGCGATCAAGGCCGTTTCCTCGCCACAGACAAAGGCCCCGGCCCCTTCCCTGATCTTGAGTTTGAAGTTGAAATCCGTTCCGAAGATATTGTTTCCCAGGAGGCCGTAGGCCTCGGCCTGGGTTATGGCGATTTGCAGGTGCTTGATGGCCAGGGGATATTCGGCCCGGACATAGAGATACCCTTCCTGGGCACCCATGGCATAGGCCCCGATAGCCATACCTTCGATGACGGTATGGGGGTCTCCTTCCAGGATACTGCGGTCCATAAAGGCCCCGGGATCGCCCTCATCGGCATTGCAAATGACATACTTGGTATCACCGGGTGCTTTACGGCAGAATTCCCATTTAAGTCCGGTGGAAAATCCTGCCCCGCCGCGGCCTCGCAGGCCGGACTTTTTAATCTCGGCAATCACTTCCTCCGAATTCATTTCGGTCAGTACTTTGAAAAGGGCCTTATACCCTCCCCGGCCGATATATTCTTCTATTCGCTCGGGGTTGATGAAACCGCAGTTTCGAAGGGCGATCTTGCGTTGTTTTTTAAAAAAAGGCAATTCCTCATAGGCCGGTAGTTTCTCATATCCTGGCGGCATCCCATTGCCGGTATATTTCCGAAAGGCGTTTTCAATGAGAAATTCGTCCTGATCAATCCGGCAGAGGAGCCCTTCTTCATAGATCCGGTCCTCTTTCAGGGCGGAGACCAGTTTTTTGACTTTTTCCGGATTCATGCTCTCATAGGTCAGGCGGGGTTTCCCGGGGATGATGACATCCACTAAAGGTTCTCGCTGGCAATAACCGATACACCCGGTTCGATCCACCACAAAGTCCAGACCGGCATTATTGATTTCTTCCTGAAGGGTTTGAAAAACCTTTTCGGCGCCGGCTGAAATACCACAGGTGGCCAGACCCACAAAGATTTTAGTCTTTTCCGGATAGGTCAGTGCCAGGCCTTTTTGCTTTAAAGATTCCAGGTCCAGTAAACTCTGTATTCTCATAGGCGGTCTCAATCCCTATTGATAGTTCTCAACAATATGAGGAATCTGATTGAACTTCAGATTCCCATAAGTATCCTGGTCGATCCGGATGGCCGGGGCCAGGGCGCAACAACCGATGCAACGAACGGTTTCCAGGGTAAAACGCCGGTCCTCGGTGGTGGTCCCGGCCTGAATGCCGAGTTGTTTTTGCAACCGGTCCAACAGGGCCGGAGACCCTTTTACAAAACATCCCGTACCCAGACAGATCTGGATGACGTGGCGCCCTCTTGGGGTTAGACTGAAGGCATTATAAAAGGTGGCCACCCGAAGGACCTGGGCTAAAGAAAGGTCCAATTCGTCGGCCACATAGGAAAGGCTGTAAGGAGGAAGCCATTTGAACCGGGTATTGATGGCCAACAGGATAGGCAACAGGTTTCCCCGTTCCTCCCGGTATTGGTCAATGACCTCTTTGATGAAATGCTCTTCTTCAGGGTCTTTCCAGTCCACCTCGGTTTTATGTTTTTCAGGGAGAAACACCTCGTTTCTCACCGGGCAGTTGGCCGTGCAGACCCCGCAGGCATTGCATTTCTCCTCATCGATATAGCGGGGTTCTTTATGCAGGGTTACCTGAAAATGCCCCGGCTGCCCTTGTACCCCTTTAACCCGACTGCGGGTGATGATTTCAATATTGGGATTTCCGGCCACTTCAATCAATTTCGGAGAGATCATACAGGTGGAACAATCATTGGTTGGAAAAGTCTTGTCCAACTGGGCCATGACCCCGCCGATACTGATGTTTTTGTCCACCAGATAGACTTTGAAACCGGCATTAGCCAGGTCCAGGGCCGATTGCATCCCGGAGATGCCGGCCCCGACCACCATGACGGCCCCAACCTTTTCGGCTTCCTGACGGACGGATTCCAAGACGGCTGCTTCCATATTATGTCCTCATGCCCCAGGGGGCGTCAATAATAAACAGGTTCAAGGTTCAGGGTTCAAGGTGTAAGGTTCAGGAATAAACCGTATGCCGGGTATCTTGCACCTTACACCTCAGTTTTTTATCCTATTTTCGAGCTAAACCCGCATACTCCTCTATAGTGCCATGGAACATGAAACGATGTTTTCCAAACCTTGGACCTTGAACCTTGAACCGTATTTTCGATCTATAGCAGCCCCTTTCGCTCCAGCAGGGGTAGCGGATTCACCAGGTGACGTGACAGCCAGGTCCTGGCCTCAGGGGCCTTCCAGGAAACCCCGATCAATTCCGTAAAATAATAAATCGGCAAATCATATTGTTTTCCGAAAATCTCCGAAATTTTGGTTTGAGGCATATCCAGGTTGGCCTGGCACATCTGGCAGGAAACCACGATGGCCTCGGCATCCGTTTCCAAAGCCCTCTCATAAAGGCGTTGGACCAGGGTGTGAACAATATCGGGCCGGGCCACCGTATGGCTGGCACCGCAACAATCGGTTTTATAGGACCAGTCATAAACCGTGGCCCCCAGGGCCTTAAGGAGGTTATCCATGTTCTGGGGATTTTCCGGTTGACCGGCTTCGGTTATTTTAGGGGGTCTGTTGGTCATGCACCCGTAATAGCTCACCAATGACAATCCTTTTAAGGGCTGCCGGACTTTGGCTTGAATCAAGGAAAGCCATTCGGGCTGACTGAGGAAATCCAGCAGGTCCCAAATCTTGATTTTTCCGGAAAAGTTGTAGGGTTGCTTTTCGGTTAATCCCTTTTGCAATGCCTGCCCGGCGGTCTTCAGCCGATTAAAACACATGGGGCAGGGGACCACCATGTCCAGCCCGATCTGCTCGGCCAGGGCCAGATTACGACCGGGCAGGGCGATGGACAGGAATTCGTCGGTGCTGTGGGCGGCTGTGGCCCCGCAACAGCTCCAGTCCGGTATTTCGGAGAGATCAATCCCGAGGTGCTGACAAACATAGGACAACGATTCCTGATAATCTCTGGCCGTGGCTTCTAAAGAACATCCGGGGTAGTAGGAGACTTTCATAAAA
>CAZVHO010000047.1:0-29802 GCA_964627515.1 uncultured Thermodesulfobacteriota bacterium
GTGGTCAACCCCATGAACGGCCTCTTATTGTTCGCCCGCTGAAAGACAATTTCGGCGGCGGTCTTACCGGTGGCGGCGAAGTGAAGCCGGTTCTGGACGATTTGGTAAAAAAGTTGCGTCTCCTCGCTATTGCTCCTGTAATCGCTACTGCACTGCTCGAACACATCGGCAATCTTCTGATAAGCCCGGCGCTCGCTGGCGCGTATTTCCCTTATCTTTTCGAGAAGCTCGTCGAAATAGTCTTTTCCAAACGCACGCCCGTTCTTGAGCATCTGGTCGTTGAGCACGAATCCCTTGACCACGAACTCCCGTAAGGTGTTGGTTGCCCAGATGCGAAAATGCGTCGCCTTGAGCGAATTAACACGATACCCCACGGCGATCACCGCATCCAGGTTGTAGAAATCCACCTCACGAACGATTTGCCGGCTGCCTTCGATCTGAACCGTTTCCATTTTGGAAATGGTTGCCTCTTGGTCCAGTTCGCCGCTTGCATAGATATTCTTCAAATGCTTGGATACCGCCGGCGGCTTCACACCGAATAAATCGGCCATCGTCCGTTGAGTAAGCCAGAAATTATCCTGTGCAAAAAACACATCCACCGTAACCTTGCCGTCGGCAGTGGTGTAGAGAATCACACGGTGCTGTTTTCCCATGGATTGCAGTAGGTCATTCATCGCATGCTCCTGATATAAGATGGTCCTTCGGGTTATCGTAAACCCCCGGTCCTAATAAATTCTTCGGTGTAAGAGACGTAGATCAACCATCTTTGTACATTACAGGCGTTTTTACTATGCTGTCCACTTCGATATTCCTTGCTACTTCACGTATTCTGTTAAGTCCGCTCAATGTTTACCCCTGCCTCTTCGTGCAGGTCGCAGTCGGTCTTTTTAGAATTCCCCTCGGTCACCGGCCTTCCCTCCAGCGCCTCCGCTGTTGAAAACTTCAACCTTGTTCGGCTCCTTCTTTGGTACTACGCCGATGTCTGACTTCTCCATAGCGTACACGTCGGGCTTGCGGCCACAGGCCCTCCCCGACCGCCCTGACAGACTCTTCTCTGCCACAGACTATTGAGATCTCCCGGTTCTCGAACATAGAGCTTCCACGCATGCACAGGGTCTCAGACTCCGCGGGACCTGTGGGTGGCTCGCTGTCTAACGCCGCCCCCCAGTATTGCCTTCCCCTTCGGACCACGTGGTCGGCATCCCGGATAAGTGATTTCGGAGCTCAATGGCTGGCCTACGTTTACCCCTGTCAACTGCTTTACGTATAGCCACGCGGCTACCCCCACATGACTCGGGGCCATAATGGAGCAGCTTCTCCTTTCATGTGGGGCTTTTCATCCCCTACTCTATGCCGGTTTATCCCGGCGCTTTCGGTCCGACCCAATGCCGCAATGCCTAAATTATTACATTATTCTTAAGTTAACGGCATTGGGCCCGACCCCAATGCTATAATAATGCTATAAATGCTCCCCATTTCTTTCTCGGTCTACAATACCTCCCTCCTCGGTATGCGGGCGGTAAACAAGTTGCGCTCGTAATCAGATTCCAGTTCCAGACTCGGGACGGCCGCCAGGGCCCGTCGGATGCCCGTGCCGATACCCCGATAGGGTAGTTCGTCGCCTTTGGTTGCAAAAGAAGCGATTAGCGGATTTCGGATGATCGATACACCATTGCGGATATTCTCGACGGTGAGACTGTTCGGCAGAGATCCCGGGCTTATCAACTCTATGCGATTGTCAAACAGCATTACCCGCCACGGCGCGGAGATGAAATAGTCTCGATGAAGCAACATGTTGACGACAAGCTCCTCCAAAGCAGCCGGGGGCACTTCCAAATCGCCTTCTGTATTGATGCCTTTTTCGCCCTGAACTCGTCGCAGATTGCGGGTCAGAAAGGATATGGTCCCCTTGTACAGATCACGTAGGCTTCCTTCGATATCCTGGCTATCCCTGTACTTGTCTCCGACAGGATCATTGCCGACAAACGAGACTGCTTTAACAACGAAAGCGGGGCGATACCGCTGGGGGTGCCTGCCGAAAATCAGGAGTCCGGCGAGTTTGAGCACTGCATCCCGGGATAGACCGAGATTATTCAGCAACCGGCCCAGTGAAATTCCGGCCTTTTCGAGTGCCGTGTCAAGGGGCTCTCCATATTGTTTTTCGAAAAATCCCCTAAAATGATCCAAGTCGATGTCTCCGGCTGTGGTTCCATCGACCGGCACCTCATCTGCATGAACGAGATCGGCGCTCTGAAGCATTCGCTGGACCTCCTCTCGGGAAGTCACCCTGCGCTTGTCCGCCCCTGATTTCACCCAGAATACGCCATTGTTGTCGGAGTATGGTTTGGAGATGCCTTCAGACACGGTGACAACCATAACCAATTGCCCGCCGATGGGGATGTTTTCAGTATCTGGGTTGATCGAAGGATGAACGAGATTGGTTGCTGAGTTGGAGATCAATTGATTGATACGGCGGATATCGGCGGTTGAAACTCCAATCACCTGTCCCTGGTCGTTGACCCCGATAAGGATCCTTCCGCCCTTACTGTTGGAGAATGCCACAAGATCCCCCGCAAACGATTCGGGATTGGTGATGGTCTGCTTGAACTGTGTGCGGCTGTCCTCGCCGTGGTCGATTAATTGGATCAGTTCTATTGCTTCCATAGCTGGTAAATCTCCTTTCGCCGTGCAAAGGCTTCCTGTCCCCCCTCCATGATAGAAACGATGGCCTTTTGAATCTCGGGCTCATCAATACTGCCAATCTGGATGTCGGCGCTTCCGCCTCTGTAAGAACATGCGACCATCTGTTCCGCATCGCCCAGTACGGGAAAGTTGGCATTGTGTGTTGCAAAGATGAATTGGATGCCATTCTTGAGAGTCCGTATCAGCTTAATTACATCTTCGAAGATGGTTTGGTTATCCAGGTCATCTTCGGGTTGATCGATCACGATTACATCGTTGTCGCGTTGGCTCAAAATGAAAAGGATCAAAGCCGATGCCCTCTGCCCAAGCGAATGATCGCGCAATTCCTTCCCGTGATACTCGATACGAAAAAGGTTTGGGATTTGCCAGGTGAGCAAAGATGCCTTGTTTTCATTGAAGTATTTGCGGAACACGTCACCCGATTCCCCGAGATTGTTACAGATCGCATCCAGTGATTCATATACTGAAATAAAGTCGGCGTGCTGATCCAGTACGCCCTGCAGCGTTGCCTCGCGGAGTCGACTTCCTTTGAAGTTGGTTTGCAATTCTTTGACGAGCGCGGCTTTATCCCCTTTGTATTGCGGGACAATTCGTAAGGCACTTTGACTATCGTTGAGCTTTTTGATTTCGCCCTCGATTTCTTTGAATTCTTTGTGCCAGAGATCTGAAAGCCTTTTTAACTCTCTGAGAAGTTCATCCCGAAGGGCGATCTTGCGGGTACGACTCTTCGCAATCTCTTCGAGTGCCAGTTTTGCCTTTTGTAATTCGGCATTTAATTTGACGAATTCGTCCGGTCGGATGCTGATGCCGCCCGCCTGCTTGAGTTGCTCGCTCAATTGGCGCTCAATGGCCGCAAAATCATCCTTGAGTGCCTCCCTCATGCGTTCCAATTCCACAAATTTATCGCGCAATGCGCGGGAATCGTTGCGCGCTTCGGACAGAACCTGGCGAGCCGTGATGGGTGCTTTGCGAATTCGGTCGACAATCTCATTGATTTCCTTGATAATATCTGCATTTTCTTTCGACTCCAGCCGGGGTAGCGCTGTCAGCTCGGCTTCCTGCTCACGAATAAAGGTATCGAAGGAGCGAAAGAAAGCCTCTGTCGCTTCAAGAATTCGCCGCGTACTGGTAACATCCGCATTAAATTCCACCTGACGTCGTAACTGTTGTTCAACCCCGTATTTCTGAAAGAGCTCCAGGCGGAATTCACTATCTTTCTTTTTACTCTGGTATTCTTGTTCCAGTCCATCGAGGTCTTTCAATTTATCAAGATTTATCAGTACATCCAAAACTCTCTGGCGTTGGGTAACAATCTCACGCCTGACGGCGTCGAGTTTCGAGCCCAGCAATCGTTCCACTAGTTCGCGTTCCGAACCCTCCCCTCTCTTCACCAGTTCTTTTTGGCCGAAAAACAGGGGATTCTTGACTGGAACACGTACGCTTGGCCGCAACTCCCCTTCAAAATATACATCAGACCGTTCATTCAATATCCTTCGAATTTCGTAACGACGGCCTTGCGCATCTTCCGCCTCGACAACCACCTTTCCACCGCTGCCAAGCGTAAAACGGACGAGGTCCTGCTTGTACTTGATATCCTCTATTGCTTCATTAAGCGGTAGTTCGAGCGCATAACGTAAGCACTCAAGCAGGGCTGATTTCCCGCTTCCCCGTATCCCTATCAGACAGTTCATCTCGTCGGAAAAGTCGGCCCGTTTCCCGTTCAGTATGCCTCCTTCAAAATGAACAGAGCGAACCCAGGAGTGGGCCTGCTTTTGAACATTTTTGGCAGATAGACGCTCTGCGCCCGGTTTCAGAGCAAATTGTACGGCTTCAAAGGTAAAGGCGCCGATCTTGATAAATGTCTGTTCACCCCGGCCGATCTCGTCTGTCGATTTGGGATCGGAACCTTCTACCTCAGCAGGGTACCATCCATCCAGCCATCCTTTAATCTTCCACTTGATGTCCAACGTGCGCACTTTCTGGAACCCCGCCGTGCGTGAACGAAACAATTCATTTCTGCCGAGCTCAGCGATTCTGCCTCCCTCAAGCCCACCCCACAGCCCGTTTTCCATTTCGACATGGGCAAAGATGAGCAGGTAGTCCTTCTCAAACTTATCTAATTCGCGTATTGTTTCGATCAGGTCGTGGTTTGACCGGGCATTACTGTTGTCATAGTTGGTCTGGCCTGCAAAAGTCACCCCGAGAAAACTGTTAATGTGATCTGCGTTCTCTCGATTGTCGATCCAGTCCTCGTTAAAGACCACGAGCGTGTGGATTCCGTTGCGGCCATCCTTGATCGAAAGCTCAACTCCGGGCAACAGGTAGATGTTTTCCTTCTTCGCCGCCTTCCGAAGAGATTTAAACTCATCCTTGTCGAATTTGTTATGGTTGGTGATGACGCCCAAGCAGATATCTGCGCTCTTTAGTGCATCGATATAGTGCAGTACAAAATCCTGCTCATTGCAGGTATCTTTAAATTCTTTATCCCGACGAGTATGCAAATGAAAATCTGCCCGAATCCACCGGCTGCCGTGAGCAAAAAATGTCTTTATTTCAGCCATATTCCTTAGCCTCCAAATTGTTTCTGAGACTTCTTCGTGCCTGGTCCCGACATTTTTATCTCGATCTGTCTTTCAAGGTGGGCTGGCCATCATCCTTTTCGCCGGCTCCGCCCGACTTCACCCAATCGTTTACTTCTTCCTTGCGGAACTTCCATAGTCGGCCCATCCGGTGGGCCGGCATTTGTTTTTCAGATATCCATTTATAGACCGTATCCCGCTTGATGCCGAGATAGGCCGCAATTTCATCTACGGAAAGCCATCGATCTTCCATTACGGTCTCCAGTCGCTTCATTTTCCGTCCCACTCTTGAAGGCCTTTACCACTTTGTTGAACGGACCGGTAGCCACCGGATGGACACCATCGGCTTCCATCCGGCCAAATCATACCAAACTGGCATAGATTAGACAAAATTTAACGTACTTGTCAATCGAATTTTATCCAGTTTCTCCGATTGATCGAACCGAGCAATCGAGACCAACGGTTGAGGCAGGAAGAACCATTTTTGACAAGGTCGCCAAGCCAAAATAAAACGTCTATTATCAGTCCTTTATTAACGGGTTCGGTTGACACTGGGGCATGTTTTTATTCGGAAACGGTGCCATTCGAAAATAGAGAGGCTACTCGTAATTTTTTGCGATTTGAAAAAGGTGAAATATAATCGTCCTTACGGTCCAAAGGGCTAAATCCCCTCGATCCCCCTTTTCCAAAGGGGAAGCTGGTCTTCCGGCTCTGTTTTCAGTGGCAGGGCGGGTCTGCCGATCCCAAGTCTTCTCAGCAGATATCAGTTGATTTTCTTTTGAGAATTTATCATATTGGTATTTATATTTCAGGATAAGGAGGATTTGTTTTGATTATCAAAGAGACCGGGAAGGTGGGGCCGGGATTTTATGTCCTGGGAACCAGCCGGATGCCCGTTTATTTTAAAGATGGAGAGACCCCCCTTATTTTCGAGGCCGGTATCAGTTGTCTGGGACCGGCTTATCAAAAGGACCTGCAAAAAATTCTGGACGGCCGGCAGCCCCGGTTCCTTTTTTTGACCCATGTCCATTTTGACCACTGCGGCTCTGCGGCCTATCTCAAAAAGGCCTTTCCTGGGTTAACGATCGCCGCTTCCAAACAGGCCGCCGATATTATTAACCGTCCCAATGCCCTGGAACTCATGGCCAGATTAAACCAGGCCGCCACCGAAGGCATGCGGAAACTGGCTCCCCATTTGACCAGTGAGGAAACCTTCCAGCCCTTTACCATAGACCGGCTTCTATCCGGCGGAGAGCACCTGGATTTAGGGGATGATTTGACGGTCCAAGTCCTGGCCACCCCCGGACATACCCGGGATTCTTTGAGCTACTACCTACCGAAACAAAAAATCCTGATCGCTTCGGAATCGGGCGGCTGCGCCGAAGATTCGGGTGAGATTATTACTGAATTCCTGTCCGATTACCAGGACTATACCGACTCCATCCAGCGCCTGGCCGCTTTGGAGGTGGAAATCTTTTGTCAGGGCCATGGGCTGGTCTTTACCGGAGAAGAGGCCCGGAATTTTTTCGGCCGTTCTCTTAAAGCCGCCCGGGAGTTCAAGAATATGGTCGAAGGAATCCTCCACACCGAAGGGGGAGACATCCCCAAAACGGTCTCCAGAATAAAGGCCGTTGAATATGACCCGAAACCCCAACCCAAGCAGCCCGAACCGGCCTATCTGCTCAATATAGAGGCCCGGGTGCGGCATCTGGCGGGGCTGATGGGAAAATAAAGTTTCAAGATGCAAGATACAAGTCTCAAGTGTGAAAAAGCTCAAAATGGCGAGGGGCTATGGGCAATAGGCTATGGGCCAAGAAAAAACCTTAAAATTTAAGTTACAAGGATTAGAAGGATTTTATTATGCAAGAAGTTCTGGAAGAAGAAATGGATTACGAAGGGATGGTCATCCGGCCTCCCAGCGAAGCCTACAGTATCCTGCTGCAAGTCACCGTGGGTTGTTCTCACAATAAGTGTATATTTTGCGGCACCTATAAAGATAAACGTTTTCGCATCAAGTCGGACGAAAGGATCTTGAAAGACATCCGCTTTGCCTCCCAATATTGTAAAAGGCAAGACCGGGTCTTTCTGATGGACGGCGACGCCCTGATCATCCCTCAAAAACGGCTGATCTGGATTTTGGAGCGGATTCGGGAGTATCTACCCTGGGTCAACCGGGTGGGGCTCTACGCCAATGCCAAAAGCATCAAGATGAAAAGTGATGAAGAGTTGCGGCAATTGAAGGAACTGGGTTTGGGGATCGTTTATCTGGGCGTGGAGACCGGGCACCCGGAGTTGCTGAAAAAAATCTGCAAAGGTACCAGCCGGGAAAATTTGATCCTCCAGGGTAAACGGATCAAACAGGCCGGAATCAGGCTTTCGGTGACCGTGCTTTTGGGCATCGGCGGCACGGAGATGTCCAGCGAACACGCCCGGGAAACAGGAACCTTGCTAACTGAAATGGATCCCAATTTCGTCGGGGCCTTAACGGTCATGGTTCTGCCCAACACCTCATTGGGGCAGGAATATGCCGAAAAAAAATTTCAACCCCTTTCCGTGAAACAGCTTTTAATCGAACTGGGTGAAATGCTGGCGGCTACAAGACTTTCCCGGGGCCTCTTTTATTCCAACCATGCCTCCAACTACCTGCCCATCAAGGTCCGTTTTCCCGAGGGCAAAGAACCGGCCCTGGCCTTGATCCAAAAGGCATTGAAAGGCGAGGTGAGTTTAAGGCCGGAATGGATGAGGGCGTTGTAAAGATTCAGGGTTCAAGGCTTAAGGCACAAGGTACAGGGCGTGAAATCCCTTAAGATGAAAATAGAGTTTGAGAAGGTGCTCAAGACTTTGAAAGAGAAGCAGCAAGATACACGTCTGGTGTTTCCAAAAGATCTATAGCCCGGCCCAGCGGGCAATATTCGGCAAGAGGACTTCATGGGTCCCGCCACCGTAAAGCAAAAAGCGGTTATCTCGATAATACCGTTGGGCGGTATATTCCATGGAATACCCATAGGCCCCAAAAATACGAGTAGCATAATCGCCGGCCTTGCAGGCTGCTTCGGTGGCAAAATATTTAGCTACCGTGGCCTCCGTGAGGCAAGGGATTTTTTCATCCACCATGCGGGCGGCCCGATAGGTTAATAGCTTCGCTGCCTCCAGATCAACATACATCTCGGCAATCCTGGCCTGGATGAGTTGATAATTGCCAATTGTCTTACCAAAGGCGGATCTTTCATGAGCATAGCGGATACAATCCTGGAGGGCCGCCCGGATCAGACCCACACCCAAGGCAGCGGTCATGCTTCGAATTTCAGCTAAAATAGAAAGGAGGTTGTCAAATCCGCGACCTTCTTCGCACAGCTTGTGATGATGAGGAATCTTTACATCGGTCAAAGCCAGCTCGCAAATCGGGGTCGTTCGAGTCCCCAGAAGACTGAAGGATTTGCTTACCGATACCCCAGGAGTTTCCCGGGGTACAAAAAAGAAGTTAAATCCCCTGAATTTCTTAGCCGGATCCGTCTGGCAGAGGACCGTGTAAAAAGAAGCGACCGGGCCGTTGGTGACCCAGGTTTTCATGCCATTAAGCACATAGCCATCGGCGGTCTTGACGGCCGAGGTGGTTACATTGCCCAGGTCTCCACCGGCCTCCGGTTCGGTCATACAGAAGCAGGCGATTTTTTCGCCCCGCATGGCCGGAAGAAAATAATTTTCGTGCAGCTCTTTAGAACCAAAATGAAATAAAAAATTGGTCCCCATGAGACTTTGCATAGCCGTGGAAGCGGCCACACTCACCAGGCCCCGGGCCAGTTCCTCGCAGATAATACAAAACAGGGTGGTATTGCCACCGGAACCCCCTTTTTCTTTGGGATACCTAATTCCGAAGATTCCCATCTTGGCCATTTCCAGAAACATCTCTCGAGGGAACTCCCCCTTTTCATCAATCTCCTGGGCCCGGGGAATAAGTTCATTATCCACAAACCTGGCTATATTTTTCCGGATTAATTGCTCGGTATTTGATCTTAGCATATTTTCGTTCCTCCCGATCGGGTCTGGCCTTAGATCTTTTGCTGCTTCAGCATTTCAATCATCTGGGGAATCACTTCGTGAACATTCCCTATGATGCCCCAATCAGCCACTTGAAAAATAGGGGCCCTTGGATCTTTGTTAACGGCGATGATATACCTGGAATTCATCATGCCTGCCCGGTGTTGAATGGCACCGGAAAGGCCGCAGGCGATATAGAGTTCCGGTCGCACAGACTGGCCGGTCTGTCCGACCTGACGGTCATAGGGGATCCAGCCTTCTTCAACGGTTACACGGGTCCCGGCGATTTCTCCTCCCAAAAGGCCGGCTAATTCTTCCAGGACCCGGAAGCCGTTAGCATCGCCAACCCCTCGGCCCCCCGCCACGATCACCTTTGCTTCAGAGAGATTTACCCTTTTTTTATCTTCTTTCACCCTTTCAAGAAGTCTGGTTCCAATCTCATTTTCTTCCGGAACACCCGGGCAGGAAATGACTTGACCCTTGGTGCCGGACTTTATCGCCGCCTCCATCACTCCTGGGCGTACGGTGGCCATTTGCGGCCTGGAATACCGATTGGCAATAGTAGCCATGACGTTTCCACCAAAAGCGGGTCTGGTCTGGAGCAGGATTTTTTCTTCAGGGTCGATGCTCAATTCAGTGCAATCCGCCGTTAGCCCAACTCCTATCCTGCGGGAAACCCGGGGGGCGAGGTCACGGCCGATAGGGGTGGCCCCCATCAACAGGATATTCGGCTTATAGTGTTTTACCAGTCCGGCAATACTATGGGTATAGGCATTGGTCCGGTAATATTTTAGAATCGGATCATCGACTAAATAGACCTTGTCGGCGCCATACCGGGTCAGGATATCACATAGATGGGGCACCTGATGGCCCAGGAGCAAGGCAGAGACCTCCTCCTGGAGAATGGCGGCCAGCTCCCGGGCTTTGCCCAGAAGCTCCAGGGAAACCGGGTGCAGGTGACCATTCCTTTGTTCTGCAAAAACCCAAACGCCCTTTTGATCGCTAAAGTCCGGAACGATCCTGGGCTGGATATCGGTTTGAATGGCCTTCTGCTTGCATAAAGTCAAACAGGCGCCACAGGAAGTGCACCGGTCCAGGATGGATGCCTTACCCTCTTTCATTTCCACCGCATTGTAAGGACATCCTTTTAAACAAAGGGTGCAGCCATTACACAGATCCCTTTCAATCCATATCGTCATATTTATTTCCTCAAATTTTTCTGTTACTCGTTACTTGTTTCTCGTTACTCGTTTTAACAAGCAACCAGTAACCAGTAACGAGCAACGAGCAACGAGATGCCGTGGGCCTAACAGTAATAACGTTAGGATGATACTCTGTAAGAATCTCTAAATAAGCCTTTTCTCTCTTAACCTTCCCATTAAGGCCCGGACTGCTGTTTTCGCATCTCCTTCGATCAGTTCGGTCTGCCTTTGCAACTTGGGGGCAAAGGTCTTAATGACCTGCGTCAAAGATCCCTCAAGCCCGACCTCTTTTTTTTGGACACCGATATCCGCGGCATTCCAGATTTTAATCGGGGCCTTTTTCTGGCAGGAATCGATTAACCGGTCGACACGGGGGTAACGAGGCTGATTCAACTTCCCGATCACGGTCAATAACCCAGGGAGATCCAATTCCAGTCGCTCATAACCATCTTCCGATTGGCTTTTAACAACCAGGCTGTCTTCCCGGACGGTTTCAATATCAAACACATAAGAGACCTGAGGCACTTTAAGATACTCGGCTACCTGAGGACCGATCTGGGCGGTATCGCCATCAATCGCCTGTCGGCCGCATAGAACCAGGTCAAAGGGACCAACGCATTCAATCGCTTTGCCCAGGGTGAAAGAAGTGGCCCAGGTATCCGCTCCGGCAAAAAGTCTATCGGTCAATAAAATACCTTCATCGGCACCCATTCCGATGGCCTCGGAGATGGCATCAATGGCCTGGGGAGGTCCCATGGATAGGGCTATAACCTTGCCTCCGTGGGTTTCCTTTAAACGGACCGCGGCTTCCAGGGCATGCCGGTCATCGGGATTGATTATGCTTTCGACACCTTCTCTAATCAGGTTCCCGGTTTTAGGGTCTAATTTGATCTCGGTCGTATCAGGGACCTGCTTGATTAGAACAATAATATTCATGTTTTTCACCTTAGAATATATTCGGTTCCTCAAAGGTCCCGTAAGCTTCCTTGAATATGCGGGTCATCTCTCCCACCGTACAATAAGCTTTGCAGCAATCCACCAGGAAAGGCATGACGTTCTTCTTTTCTTTGACTGCGCCCTCCAAATTCTTGAGGACGCGGGTGACTTCCTCTGCCGAGCGTTCCTGCCGGAGGGCCTTGAGTTCCCGAATCTTTCCCTCTGCCGATTCCTCCCGGTACTCATGGAGGGCCACATCCTCTTCTTCCCCCTCTACGTACTTATTGACGCCCACCTTGATCAGTTCACCTTCCTGAACGGCCTTTTCAAACTCATAGGCCTGGCGGGAGACCTTTCTCTGGATATACCCCTGGGCTACGGCCTTGATAATGCCGCCGACTCCTTCAACCTCTTTCATCTCCTCAAGGATTTTTTCTTCCATCTGTTTGGTCAGGGTTTCAACGAAGTAGGAACCGGCCAGGGGATCCACCGTATCCCGCAAGCCCACTTCTTCCATGAGGATCTCCAGGGTCCGCAGGGAGAGCAAGGCGGCCCTGGGGGTGGGAATGGTGTACGCCTCGTCGAATGAACATAAGGCCGTGGTCTGGGCCCCGCCCAGGGCCGCGGCCAGACCGTAATAGGCCCCGCGGATGATATTGTTTTCCGGTTGGGCCTTGGTCAGACCCACGCCTCCGCCGCCGAAGAGCCCCCGGAGATACATGTTCTTATCCTTTTTGACCCCGTATTTCTCCTTTAAATTCACGGCCCAGAGCTTGCGGGCGGCCCGGAATTTGGCCACTTGTTCCCAGAGATTGCCGAAGATGTTTATGTTAAAGGAAAAGCGTCCGACGAAATCTTCGGCTTCATAGCCGCGGCGGATGACCTCATCGATATAGGCATTGGCGATCAAGATGGCATAGGCGATCTCCTGGGAAGAGGTGGCGCCGGATTCCCGGATGTGGTAGCCGCAGACACTGACCGGGTTGCACTTGGGCATTTCCTTTATGGAATATTCGATGGTGTCCCCGATAAGGCGGATGGCCGGGTCGATGGGGAAAATCCAGGCCCCCCGGCCGATCATTTCTTTGAGGATGTCATTCTGGGGAGTGGCGCTAACCTGATCCCTGGTGTAGCCGAATTTTTCGGCCATGGCCTGGAACATGGCCAGCATGATGGTAGCCACGGCATTGATGGTCAACCCGACCCCGATTTTGTTTAAGGGGATGTCTTTAAAGGCGACCTCAAAGTCCCGTAAAGAATCTATGGCCATGCCTACCCGGCCCACTTCGCCTTCAGCCATGGGGTCATCAGAGTCCAGGCCCATCTGGGAGGGTAGGTCGAAGGCCACATTCAAGCCGGTCTGGCCATGGGCGATCATCAATTTAAATCGCTCGTTGCTTTCAGCCGGTGTCCCGAATCCGGTATATTGCCTGGTGGTCCAGGCCCGGCTGCGATAACCCAAAGGGTGAATCCCCCGGGTAAAGGGATAACTGCCCGGATCGGCCAGGTCTTTTTGATAATCAAATCCCACGGCCTCCAAATCCTCTGGCGTATAAAAGGGTTTAACAGAAATGCCGGATTGAAGAATCACCTCTTCAATGCCGTCCTTCTTATTTTTTTTATATCGGGCTACTCCCATGGGTACCTCCTAAAGAAAAGGTATAAGGTTCAAGGTGGAGGGGCAAAAGGCAAAGGGCATAGGGCAAAGCGTTAAGAAGAGGGTTTAACCTTAAACCTTGCACCATGTACCTTGAACCGTCAGTTAATGTTTGCTTTGATAAATTCTATGGGGACCGAAAAGGGTGTTCCTCCCGGGAAAACCCCGGAAACACCCAGGGCCTTGAGGGCCGGAATGTCCCGTTTGGGAATCACCCCGCCGACTACGACCAATTTGTCCGCCAGTTCTTTTTCCGAAAGCATGGCTATTAATTTTTTGCAGATGGGCAAATGGGCCCCGGACATGATCGACAACCCGATAACATCCACATCCTCCTGTAAGGCGGTCTGGACAATGCTTTCGATATTCTGATGAAGACCGGTATAGATAACTTCCATACCGGCATCCCGCAAAGCATGGGCCACTACCTTGGCCCCCCGGTCATGGCCGTCCAGTCCCGGCTTGGCGACCAAAACCCGGACAGGCCGTCCTTTTTCTTTTGCAGAATCCATAGATCAACTCCAATCATTTCTATTCATTAATGGTTAAATCCTATTTGAACAAATGCGGTATAAACAACGCTATACTCGGAAAAATCATAACCAGAATAAGGGCGAGGACATCCAGAATATTGAATGGAATACTTGCTCTGAATACATCACCCATTGTGTGATGCGGTGCAACCCCTTTCATAGTAAACAATACCAGGCCGTATGGCGGCGAAATGGTCGCCAATTCCATATTGATTAAGAATATTGCACAAAACCAATAAGGATCAAATCCAAGGGCTTTGATGATCGGCATATAGATGGGAATAGTAATCATCATGATGGCCAGTGATTCGAGAAAAGTCCCAAGGACAATCAGAATAATCTGCATTACAATCAATATTCCCAAAGGGGGTAATTGGATATGGTTCACAATTTCTACGAGGTTCTGCGTAGCCCCGGTATAAGCCAGTATTTCAGAAAAGCCGGTTGCACCCGACAATATGATGAAAATCATTACAACTACTTTTAAGCTTTGCCCCAACGCTTTCTTAAATATATCGAATCTGAATCCCTTGTAGATAAATGCAAGGATGATGCAGATGAGGGCGCCCACAGCCGCCGCCTCTGTAGGGGTAGCAACCCCACTCACAATGATGCCGATAACAGAGAATAAAATCAGTCCTAACGGCAAAACATATTTCACTGTAAGGATTAACTTCTCCTTCAGAGGCACTTTTTCAGTAATATAAGCCGGGGCAAGATCCGGCTGCAGCCATGCCCTGACAATGACGTATAGAGCATAGAGAGTCGCCATTAACAGACCGGGGCCGATTATTGTGAGCAGGAAATCTCCAACCGAAACATTGGCAAGTGTAGCCGTTATTATGCCGAGAGCGCTAAGGGGCATCATGCCTGCAAGACAACCGCTACCCATGATAGGCCCCATTGTCATTTGGGCTTTGTAACCCTTTTTTTCCATTTCAGGAAGAAGGGTCTGTCCAAGCATCGCTGTGCTTGCCATTGAAGAGCCGGAAAGGGTCGAAAAAAGGACCCCTCCCGCTACTGCCAAAAGACTTAATCTTCCGGGGACTCGCCCTATCCATTTGTCGAGCGTGTCCATCATATTGTGTGCAATTTCGTACAAAAAAATGACCTCGCCCATCAGAATAAAAAGAGGCACCGGAACAAGTGAAAAAACACTTGTAGACCGGTAAATACTCAAAACGGTCTGTGAAAATGCAACATCCCCCCAAAAAATATAGGCGAAAAATAAGTTCACAGCGATGAAAGCGAAGGCGACAGGAACGCCTATCAGGAATAAAATTGAAAGAAGAGAAAAAATAACAACCAGCGCGGTTACCCAGTCCATAAATTAAATCTCCTCTTTATTCCAGAGTAGGTTAATGATTTTGACCATTGCCTCCAGAAAAAGAATGAAGCTGCCGACAGGAATTACGGCAATAACCAGTGCAATTGGAGTTTCAAGGATAGTGGGGTTGAACGCTCCCCGCATAAAGTGGTCAACGGTAGTGAGAGAGCCATAACAGACGAGGATCGCACTGATAATACCGACTATAACATGATTTTGCAGGATCAGGATCTTTTTGGAGATCGAGTTCGAAACAAGATTATAAAGAAGCACATCTACCACAACATGGCCGTCATCTTTGTATAACCAGGCAATTCCGAGAAACGTCATATACAGAAGAAATATCTCGGTCACCTCTGTCAACCCTGCGATAGGGAAGCGAAAAACAAATCTCATGAAGAGATCGAAATTTACGAGCACAATGATGCCAACATACATGACACAGGCTATGAACACGCAAAACTTATTTATCTTTGCGAGTACTATTTCACAAAATTCAATTGTGGCTTGCATGGTACCACCTATTTCAGCCCCATAATACTCTTTAAGGTCTTGACCTGATCGGGCATCTTTTTTTCCAGATCTTCAAGGAAAGCGCTATCAGCCATTTCAAGATACTTTTTAGTCTCCTCGGGAGAAAGTTTGATTCTCTTGACGCCCATCTTTTCCATCTCAATCTTTTCGTTTACTATTGCCTTTTCGAAGTAGGCTTTCATATCGGACTCAAATTTAATCGTGAAGTTAATAATCTTTTCCTGGGCATCCTTTGGAAGCTTTTGCCACGTATCAAGGTTCATGAGTATTAAGGTATTCTGGCGGGCATAAAAAGGGATATCAATAACATATTTGATATTATCCAGCCAACCCCAGTCTTTGGGACCGATTGTAGGCCATCCGAAACCGTCAACAGCCCCGCGCTGCAATGCGGTATAGGTCTCGCCGAACTCGATGGTCACCGGGACAATCCCAAGCCGCTTCATAAACTTATCATATTTGGCGGCCGTTCTTAACTTCAGGCCTTTTAGATCATCAAGTTTGGTGATCGGTTTTTTTACATAAAGATAAAAGGGGTCATATAGCCAGGTACCCAGAGGAATCACATTGATTTTCTTGTGATGTTCCACCATGTAATCCCAGAGGCCGCCTTTCTCCCTCTCCTTCTTGAAATCGTAACGGGACAAACTGATGGTATCGGCTTCAGGCAGCATTCCGGAATAATAAGCAGCGGGCGAGAAGGCCATCTGAAAAATGCCTTTCCTTACCGCCTCCGGCTGGTTAAATGGCGCCATAATCTCAGGGCCTCCAACCCAGGTGATTTTCGCCACCCCTTTGAGTTCACTATTGACACTGTTGATCCAGACAGGGATCATAGCGCACAATTTGTGATCCTTCGGCAAAAAAGAGATGGCTTTAAGTTGGGTTTCCGCTTTCGCATCCGGATTGGGAAAGAAACTCAGGCAAGCAACAACAAAGGCCGTTAAAATAAAAGCAACTGACTTTTTCATCTTAAATCCTCCTTTTATTTTTACTTCGACTTTACTTACTTACATGATAACACAATCAACAGAACCCATTTGATCTTCCAGCCGTTTCAAACCTACAAAACTTATCTTTCTTCGCCAAACAATGGGTTTCTGCCACCTTTGCGGGTTGACCGAAGACGCCGTGGGCAATTCCCGCTACGACACCTCTTATAAAATGGCAGACCGGTTTTTCCGATTCTCCATAATATTCCGCAAAGGGTGAATTCAGAACCCTTATCGAGATATTTTCTGAAGCCACATTAAATTCTTCCAGAATGAATTTCCCCCAACCTATTTGCCCTCCCATGTCGCACATGTACCGGACCGCCTCCTCCTTTGAATGGCCAAACAACTGCATGGTGTTCATCGTAGATAGCCTTCCACCGGTCATCCCACTCCTGAAGAAAATGTCGGCAGCAGTGTCCCCCAGTTGTTCCTCGACTGACCTTTGTAACGTACAGAGGGTTTCGGGGCGGATAATCAGGTATCGAACTCCATTGAAATGGATGCTGCCGGTATCATCCGCGAAGATAAATGAATCTAACAAACCGGTATTACTCATAAGGACTCACCTGCTTTCGCATCTCCTTCTCTTTCCTCCGGCATTCCACAATTCCTCTATCGACTGCCTGCTTCAAAAGCCCAGGGATCGCCGGAAGGCTCCCTTTCACTCTCGAGGGGCACTGCTTCCCTATTTTTTTCAGACCCCTGGGCCTTTCAAATGCCGGTGCGCCTGGACAATCAACTGAGCTGCTTCCGCAGTGGTCTTTGCGACAGGCACCCCGGCTCTCGTGAAAGCTTCGACCTTTGAAGCATAGGACCCTCTTCCGCCGGTGATAATGGCGCCCGCGTGACCCATGGTCTTCCCCATAGGGGCCGAGGCCCCCGCAATAATCGCCACGACAGGTTTCTTCACCTCGGTCTGAATGAATTCGGCCGCTTCTTCCTCGGCTTTTCTTCCTATCTCGCCGATCAGCATGATCGCTTCCGTCTCGGGGTCTTTTTCAAAGAGCTTGAGAATGTCGATGAAGGTAACGCCTGTGATGGGATCGCCCCCTATCCCCAGGCAACTCGATTGACCTAATCCCGCCTTCGTGACGGCATCCGCAACTTGATAAGAAAAGGTCCCGCTTCGCGAGACGATGCCTACGGGCCCTTTTTTGTATATTTGACCCGGGAAGAATCCCATGGAGCACTCCTCGGGGGTGATGATGCCAGGGGAGTTGGGACCGATAAGAACGGTCTTTGATCCCTTCAGCATGTGGCAAATGAGCACCATGTCTTTTACGGGCATTCCCTCGATGACTCCTGCTATGACCTTTATCTCAAGTTCAATACCTTCCATGAAGGCTTCTTTGACGAAAGGAGCAGGCACAAAGGTAATCGTTGCATCTGCCGGGTGGTATTTGACCGCTTCCCGTAACGTATCATAAACAGGAACTCCGTTGACCACCATCCCACCTTTGTTCGGAGTGACTCCTGCAACCACCTTCGTTCCATATTCGATCATTCTCTGAGAATGGAAAGTACCAAAATTCCCGGTGATGCCCTGTGCGATAACACGGGTCTCTCTATTGACCAGTATGCTCATTGCCTGCCTCGATCGTTTTCCGAACCGCTTCTTCAATGGTGTCGGCCTGCTCGAGCATTTTTGATTTACTCGTGGATAGGATGCGTCTCCCCTCCTCGACAAATCTCCCCTGGAGACAGACAACGACAGGGACTCCCATTTTTCCCTGACTTTCAAGTCCATCCACTGCTTCTATAATCTTCTGAGCTACCACATCGCACCGGGGTCCACCCGCAAAGATGTTGATAAAGATTGCCGTTACCCTTGGATCTTCAAGAATGAAGTTCAGCCCGTCCTTGACGCCTTCTCCCATGATACGCTGGCCACAATCGAGGAAATTGGCCGGTTTTGCTCCCTCAAGGTGAATACGATCCATCGTGGCCATGGTCAGGCCCGCTCCGTTTGAAAGGATGCCTATGGTGCCATCCAACTGGACATAGCTTAACTGGACAGCGGCAGCACGCGCTTCCACGGATTTCTGCTCCGGTTTTGGGACTGCAGGCTGACGGAAAAGCGCCCCGTTATCAATGTTAAACTTGCCGTCCGCTGCAACAGGCTTGCCATCACGGGTAATCACGAGGGGATTAATCTCGATCAGTTCTCCATCCATCTCCCAATAAAGACGGTAAAGGTCAAGCACGATCCTGCTGAGGCGGTCGAGCATGGCTACAGGAACGCCTGCTTCCTTCAAGGTGTAACGAATGGTAAAGGTCGGAAGTCCTACGAAGGGATCGATCAGGACCTTCTTAAGAGAATCCGGTCTTGTCCGGGCCAGCTCCTCGATGTCCATCCCTCCTTCCGCACTGAACATGAGCAACGGACAGGCATTATCTGCGTCGGTGATGATACCGACATAATACTCCTTATCGATATCAAGTTTCCGCTCCACCAGGATCCGTTCCACCTTAACCTCTTTGAGCGGTTTGGAGAGAAGCGCCGCAGTCATTGTGGAGGCTTCCTCCTCGTTCTTGGGGAATTTAATGCCTCCGGCTTTTCCTCTTCCCCCTACCAGGGCCTGCGCTTTGAGTACCACATTGCCGCCCAATTTTTTAAAAGCCCTCTGGGCGTCTTCTGGGGTTTCGCAGACGATCCCCTCGGGCACCGGAATGGATTTTTGAGAAAAAAAATGTTTTGCTTGATATTCGTAAAGCTTCAATCTTAACTCCTTATCAGAATCGCACGATTCACTCTAAGCACCTTTCTCACTTCATCTTTCCCGTTTCCTTCAACTTTCTGTGGAAGGGAAACGGGTCATCTAAGCACTGGGGTTCATGTCCCCCCGTCAGAGAGATGGCGCGCTCAAAATAATTGTGCAACAAAGGCCTGTACTCCGGATGGGCGCAACGATCAATGATCAGCCGGGCACGCTCCCGCGGATCGAGTCCCCTCAGGTCTGCACATCCCTGCTCGGTAACGATGAGCGATACCTCATGCTCGGTGTGGTCCACATGGGGGACCATCGGAACAATACACGAGACGTCTGTTCCCTTTGCGACGGACGGGGTAACAAATATCGAGATGGAGCTATTCCGCGCAAACTCAATGGATCCCGCAACGCCCGTCATAATCCGTCCTCCTCCCACATGGGTGGAGTTAACGTGTCCGTAAATATCAATCTCGATTGCCCCGTTCAGGGCTATCACACCGAACCTCTGAATCACTTCAGGGCTGGCGCTGATGTCGAGAGGTCTTAATACCAACACCTCTTTGTATCGTGGGAGATTTTTAAAGAATCGATCAAGCCCATCTTCAGAGAGGTAAAGCCCCGCTCCCGAGGCCTCAACGACTTTCCCTGCATCAATCAAATCGAGCACCGCATCGTTCAGCAGCGCCGAATGTATCCAGAGGTTGTGAAAGTCCGTATTCATCAGCCCTCTCAGAACCGCTTCGGCCACTCCCCCTAAACCTGCCTGCAGCGGGTAAAGATTTGCAGGCATGCGGCCCTGCCGGACCTCTTCCTCAAAAAACCGAACAAGATGGCCTGCCATGGCCTCGCTTTTTTCATCCACGGCCGGCCTTGTCGGCAGAGTCCCTTTCAAGTCCGTGCCAATAATGTAAAGGATTTTGTCGGGGTCTAATTCTATATAGGGCGTGCCAACCCGGCTGGTTGGCCTTACGATTGGAATGGGTTTTCGATCAGGAGGGTTTTCCGGAATATAAATATCGTGAATTCCTTCCAACTCCTCGGGCAGGTTAAGATTAATCTCAACGATCACCTGCTTTGCCTCGCGCACCAGGGAGGGCACATCCGAAGGGGTTGTGGATGGAACGATGAAACCTTCTTCGGTAATGGCAACCGCTTCGACAACCGCAAGGTCTATCTCTCCGAAAAACCCATATCGAACCTGTGTAGCGTAGCCACAGGCCCCCATATCGGCATAGAGAATCTTCCCCTCATTGATCGCTTTGGCCATGGAAGGCTGGGCCTGATGAGATAGTCTCCGGTGAACGGCGTTTAGCTTCGCCAACTCACCGTCAACTTCGTTGCCGAGAGGGGAGCAGGTATGAATATCAATTTGAAGCTTTTCCCCCTTTTTGATCCTTTCCGCCAGGGCAATGAAAAAGGCCCTTGGATAGCCTGCATGGGTCGCTCCGCCTGTGGCGATCTTCATACCATCCTTAACAGCAGTAACCGCCTGATCTGCTGTCGCAATCTTTCTGAGCAGGTCTTTTCTCCGAATGCGATTTTCTACAGGCTGCACATTCTCTCCTTATCTGCCCAACAACGGTATCTTAACAATATTCGCCTACGAGGGTAGACGATGGTTAGTCAACTATTTCTTGTCTTTTTTTTATCTTTGATGCAAAATTCAGGGAATAAAAAAACTTGACAAATAAAACAGATTCTTTTATGTTAAGAATTCATAAACAGTATACAGTATACAATTTACAAATGTCAACAAAAAAATTATCAAGGATAAAAATCGGATATTATCTGGGTCGGACCGACCGGATTCGGATCGGTAAGCTACGAAGCGGCCTTATGGAACTGACGGCGAGGAAAGCCAGGACCTGCAGGTCCTTGGAATACCGCTCCCCGATATGGGCACCAGCGAGCATGCCTACGGCCTCATCATGAAACCCACTGGCGGAACCTGGGCCAGGGGGAGAAAAGAAAGAATTCTCGATGGCCTGGATATGGAGGGCCGGAAAAGACAAGAAAACAGATGATTGAGAAAAAGAAAAAATCGCCTTTGAAAGGACTAAAGCCCATCGGAAAGCCACGCTCCCTGGGGGAGGTAACCTATAACTCCCTAAAAGAAGCCATAATCAAAGGAACTTTAGCCCCGGGGGAGAAGCTTATCGAGAATCGGCTTTCTTTACAGATGAAGGTCAGCCGGGTCCCGGTCAGAGAGGCCATCAAGAAGCTCGAACGGGATGGTCTGATAGCAAAGACCGATCAACGCAGCTTTATGGTGAAACCGATCTCGAAGGAGGAGATCGAGGAAACCTTCGGCATCAGGTCGGTTCTGGAGAGTTATGCCACCTACTTAGCCACCGCACACCTGGATGATGAATTGCTCAAGAAGCTGGAAGACAGCATAGAAAGTTTCAGACAGGCCCTTGAGGACGGCGATATGGAAAAACTCTCGGACCTCAACACGCAATTCCATGAGATGATCTATAAGGCGGCCGGGAGTCAAAAACTCTATGGACTCATCAATAATTTCACAGACTTCATCTACCGCTACCGCCGATCGTTGCTCAATAGTCCTGAGTATGCCAGGGTTTCATTAAACGACCATAAAGAGATGGTTGCGGCCATGCGCGAAAAAAATCCGAAAAAGGTGGAGCGGTTGGTGAGGAAGCATATCCTGCGGGGTAAAGAGATTGTTATCCGGGAATTGGAATCAGAGGAGCCTGGAAAGAAATAAAGGAGGCGAAGGTGGATGCAAAAAATAAATCGGAAATCGTCTGCTTTATCAGAGAGAATGTCCAAAAGGATCCAGGCTTGTTCTGAATGGGGAGGAAACTATGGCGGATAAATATTTTCGGCTGGGCTGTGACATCGGCGGCACGTTTACAGACTTTGTCCTAATTAACGATCGCACCGGGGAGATAAAGACCGGCAAGTGCCTGACCACACCCCAGGACCCATCGGATGCGGTGGAAGAGGGAATAAATACCCTGGAAGGGGCAGCACCAGGCTTTGTCGGGAAACTTGATGAAGTGATACACGGAACGACCCTGGTCATCAATTCGATCATTGAGCGCAAGGGGGCCCGGACGGGACTGATCACCACCAGGGGGTTCAGGGATGTCCTGGAGATCGGTCGTGAGATACGCTACGCCCCCTATGACGTATTCGCAGAGTTTCCCAAGCCGCTCATCCCCAGACGGTATCGGATCGAAGTGGATGAGAGGGTGAGAAGCGATGGGACCATAATAAAGGCCCTGGACCCGGAAGAGGCCAGGCAGGCGGTCAGGCGCCTCTTAGACCTGGGAATGGAGTCCATTGCGGTTTGTCTCCTTAATTCCTTTGAGAATCCCTCCCACGAGCTGATGCTTCTTGAAATAATCGGAAAAGAGGCCCCGGACCTGTCGGTATCCATTTCCTATCACGTCTTGCCCCAGATCAAGGAGTATGAAAGAACGAGCACGACCGTCACCAATGCCTATGTCAAACCCCTTACGGGACGGTACCTTTCCAAGCTGGCCGGCCGGCTGGAATCGATCGGTTTCAAAGGCAAACTCTTCATCATGTTATCAAGTGGAGGGGTTACCTCTGTGGAAACCGCGGCCGAGTTCCCCGTCCGGATTATCGAATCAGGGCCGACCGCAGCGGTCATCGCCGGGCAATACTACGGCAGGCACTTCCATATTCCCGAGATGTTCTGCTTTGATATGGGCGGCACCACGGCCAAGTCCTGTCTAATCCAGAAAGGGGTCGCCGGCGTTGTGCCGACCTTTGAGGTCGGACGGGTCCAGCGGTTCATGAAGGGGAGCGGCCTGACCATCCAGGTGCCTGTGGTCGATCTTATGGAGATCGGGGCGGGCGGCGGCAGCATTGCCAAGGTCAGCAAGCTGGGCACCCTTCAGGTCGGTCCGGAAAGTTCGGGGGCGGCGCCGGGTCCCATCTGTTACGGACGGGGAGGAGCGGATCCTTGTGTGACCGATGCCGATCTTTTGTTAGGCTATCTCGATGAGAACTATTTTCTCGGCGGGGAGATGAAGCTTGACAAAGAAGGGGCGCGGCGCGGGATCGAGGAAAAGATCGCCGGGCCCCTGGGGGTCTCCTTTATCCAGGCAGTCTGGGGGATCCACGATCTCATCAATGAGACTATGGCCGCAGCCGCCAAAACCCATGTCGCCGAAAGGGGGGGAAACCCGAGAATCGTTACTATAGCGGCCTTCGGAGGGGCCGGGCCGGTGCACGCCTATGGCCTGGCGAAAAAACTGGGTTCCCCGAGAATGCTCGTGCCGCCAAACGCCGGGGTCGGTTCGGCCATGGGTTTTTTCACGGCTCCCCGGGCCTTTGATCTCTTAAGGAGCCACAAGGTTTCTTTAACGGACGCTGCCTTTGATGAAATTGAAGGCATCTTTAAGGGCCTGGAAGGAGAGGCCGGGAAGATACTGAAGAAAGAGGCTGCAGATGATACGATCCGGTATGAGCGGTCTCTCGACATGCGTTTTGTGGGACAGGGCGCGGAGATCCAAGTGTCCCCGCCCGAAGGGGATTTCACCGGATTCAAGAAGACCGACCTTCGACGCCTTTTCGACGAGGCCTATAAGAAACTCTACGGCCGGACCTATCCGGATTCGGAGGTGGAATTCATCAATTTCAAGGTGAGGGCCAGCCTTCCTGAGCGGCTTCTCAAGCTCCCCAGGCAGAAGGGAAAGGGCGGACAGACCCTTGAAGAGGCCGTCAAGGGGCAGCGCTCGGCCTACTCTCCTATGGCCCGGGACTTTATCCCTTACACGGTATACGATCGGTATCGGCTTTTTCCGGGGGCCCGATTCACAGGGCCGGCCATTATCGAGGAGAAGGAGTCGACCCTTATAGTGGGCGAGGACGGGACCATAATGACGGATGATTTCGGATTTCTCTGGATTGACCTTAAGGGGGTGCACTAATGAACCGTTCTTTCGATCCGATTACCTTGGAGATCCTTTGGCGAAGGCTCATTTCCATTGTGGATGAGGCCGATTCAAGCGTGGCCCGCACGGCCTTCTCCAGTCTGCTCAGGGATGCCCATGATTACACCTGCATGTTTACGGACAGGTTGGGCCGGGAACTGGCTCAGGGAAGTTTCGCCACTCCCGGTCAGTCAGGGGCCATGGCCCTGGGCATCAAGAATCTCGTCAATAAATATCCTTTAGAATACTACCGGGACGGTGATGTCTTCATTACCAATGACCCCTGGGCCCTGGCCGGCCATCTCAATGACGTCTGCGTCATGAGCCCTATCTTCTATAAAGAACACCTGGTTGCCTTTACCGCCTGTGTGTTTCACCACTCGGATATCGGCGGCCGGGTGGCCTCGGACAATCATGATGTTTTTGAGGAAGGTCTTTTTATTCCCCTGATAAGGCTTTACGACCGCGGGGTCCTCAACCAGTCGGTCCTGGATATGATCCGCTGGAATGTACGGACCCCGGACGAGGTGATCGGAGATATCCGGTCCCAGATCGCGGCGAACCATGTCTGTGCAGAAAAGATAGGCCAGATGCTCACGGAAAGTGGCCTTGACCACCTCGATGATCTGGCCGACCAGATTATCGGCCTTACGGAAAAGAGCATGCGGGAAGAAATAGAAAAGATCCCGGACGGGTTCTATCAGGCCCAAGGCCTCATCGAGCAGGGTAAAGGGCAAGAAGACATTGTCATCCGGGCCAAGGTCGAGATCAAGGGAAGCGACATCATCGTCGACCTCGACGGCTCTTCCGGCCAGGTGAACTGGGGAGGCAATGTTGTTTTCAATTTTACCTATGCCTATGTATTCATGGCCGTCAAAAGCATGTTCGCCCCCGACATCCCCAATAACGACGGTTGTGCGCGGCCGATACAGCTCTTTGCCCCTGAGGGGAGTGTGGTGAACTGCCGGTTTCCCGTAGCAGTGGCCGCGCGGATGGCGGTGGGACATTTTCTTACGGAGGTTATTTACCGGGCCTTATCCGATGTCCTGCCGGACAGAGTCATTGCCGGCTCCGGTGGCACCCCGGCGGCGATGAATGTCTTCTACGGCAAAAGGAAAGACCATAAGCCCTGGCATTCGGTGATTATCCGGGGGGGCGGCATGGGAGCAGGACGTTCTAATGACGGCAATTATGTCTATATATTCCCGGCCAATGGGGCCAATACACCTGTCGAGATATTCGAAAGTGACACCCCGCTTATTGTGGAGAAAAGAGAACTCCTTATTGATTCGGGTGGTCCGGGAAAGATGAAGGGCGGTCTTGGGAAGAGGGAGTTTTTTCGTGTGCCCGACGATGCCTATGCCCCGATCCCGCCAGTGAACCTGGGGATACAGGCCGGAAGATACTTCTACCCGGCCGAAGGACTCTTTGGCGGCAAACCTGGCAACAGAGCCCGGTTCCTCATAAACGAAGCCGCCGGGAATTCCTATGGATTAACCCAGTTGAAGCCGGGCGATGTGGTGACCATCGATGCCCCGGGCGGGGGCGGTTACGGCAACCCCTTGGAACGGGATCCCGAGTCAGTGGCTGGTGATGTAATCGAAGGATATGTGAGCCTTGAAAGCGCCAGGGATGACTATGGGGTGGTCATAGACCCCGTAACCTGCGAAGTCGATGTGGAGGAAACAAAAAGCAGGCGCAAGGCGCAGGACACAAGGCGCAAGGGAGGAACTGATGGGTAAATTTACAGAATTAAAGCGATTTCAAGTATGCTGACCAGGTTAATCCAATCCCGATCCGAAAAATAATCTTGATTCTTTGAACCTTGCGCCTTGTGCCTGTTACGCAAGGCCTTGGAAAAAAAGCAGCAGGATAACCCATAAATTCATTCGGAGGAAAACATGAGGCTTCCATCATTTCAGTATCTGGAACCGACCCAGGTCGATGAAGCAGTGTCCATTTTGGATACCTACCGGGACCAGGTAAAAATCTGTGCCGGTGGGACGGAGGTAATCAATCACCTGAAGCTTCGGCTTATCCATCCCGCCGCGGTGATGAACATCAGGAAATTGCCGGACCTGGTGGGAATATCCGAAGAGGCCCAGGAGATCGTCATTGGCGCCAATACGACGATCAAAGAGATCAGTCAGTCTCCGCTGATCAAAGAGTCGGGTCAGGCCCTGGCCGAGGCCGCCTTTCAGACGGCCTCTCCCACGATTGCCGCCATGGCCACCCTTGGGGGCAATATCCTGCAGAATACGCGGTGTCTGACCTATAACCAGTCGGGGATCGTCTTGCAGGGACTTCCGGCCTGTCATAAACGGGGAGGGGACCTCTGCTTAGCCGTCAAAGGCAGCCAGCGCTGTTTCAGCGTCTATCAGGGGGACCTGGCGCCGGCCCTGATAGCCTTGGGAGCCAAGTGTGTCCTGGTAAAAAAGGGCTCTTCCCGCACCATTCCCCTCGGCGAAATCTATTCCGGGAACGGGATTAAGCCTTGGGCCCTGGAAGAGGGCGAGTTGTTGACCCGGATCATCATTCCCAAAACAAAGGGCCTTTACGGGTCGGCCTATAGAAAGTTTCGTATCCGGGGCAGCATCGATTTTCCTCTGGCCTCGGCGGCCGCCTATCTGTCCATGACCGATGATGGCCATCTGGCGGACAGTTGCCTGGTCATCGGGGCCGCCGGACCGGCACCCAGGGTGGTCCACCAAGCCTCTGCGATTCTTGATGGAAAAACACCCGTAGAGGCGGATTGGGCGGCCGTGGCTGAAATGGCTTACGGCTTGTCCGAAGGAGTCGATAACCTGGCCCTGCCCGGGGGCTACCGCCGGAAGATGGTCAGGGTCCTGACCAAAAGGGCGATTCAAGCCACTCTGGAAACCTTAAAAAGGAGCAGGTGAGATGGAAGAGATTAAAAAATGTTTTATTACCCTCAAAGTAAATGACGAAACCTATGAGGTCATCACCGCGCCCAATCGGACGCTCCTGGAGGTGCTACGCGATGAGCTTCATTTCACCGGGGCCAAAGAGAGCTGCGGGGAAGGGGCCTGCGGGTCCTGCACCGTCCTCATAGATGGCCAGCCCATGCGTTCCTGCCTGACGCTGGCCGTGGCGGTCGAAGGGAAGGCCATTACCACCATCGAAGGCCTGGCCCAGGGTGACCAACTCCATCCGGTCCAAGAGGCCTTTGTGGCCCACCATGCCATCCAGTGCGGATTTTGCAGCCCGGGGATGATACTCACTGCTTATGCCCTGCTCAAGGAAAACCCCCGGCCCACGGAAGAGGAAATCCGCCGGGCCTTATCGGGCAATACCTGCCGCTGTACCGGGTATGCCAAGATCGTCGAAGCGGTCCAGTCTCTGGCTGAAGAAGGGAGGTAACTTTTATGGAAAAATATGCTTATATCGGAAAAGATATGAAGCGGATCGATACGGGTCTCAAGGCCACGGGAGGGGCCCTCTTCGCCGCCGACCTTTCCTTTCCCCACATGCTCGTCGGCAAGGTCCTCCGGTCGCCCTATCCCCATGCCCGCATCTTAGAAATCGATACCTCCAAGGCGGAAAGACTTCCCGGGGTCAAGGCCGTGGTCACGGCCAAGGACACTTGCGGTGATAAATGGGGGGTATTCCGGTACACCCAAGACCAGCAGTTTTTGCCCACGGAAAAGGTACGCTATTGCGGTGAGGAGGTGGCGGCCGTGGCCGCCATAGACGAAGATACAGCCCTGGAGGCCTTATCGCTCATCGAGGTACAATACGAAGTGCTCCCGGCCGTTTTCACAATCGAGGAGGCCATGGCGACAGAGGCCCCTCAAATCCATGAGGTCTATCCGGGCAATATCAATATCCACGTGCACATCGAGGTGGGGGATATTGAAAAAGGCTTCAATGAGTCAGTTCTGGTCAGAGAAGATATCTTTTCCGCCCCGGAAGATGCCTATTTCCAGGGCGAACCCTATGCGGTGGCCGCCCAATTCGACCAGTCCGGAAACCTGGAAATATGGATGCCCAACGCCGGCCCCCATCTGAAGGCCAAGCCCCTTTCCAATGTGCTCAAGATCCCCTTAAATAAGGTGCGGGTCAGAAAGATCGCCATCGGCGGCGCCTTCGGCGGCCGTTCGGAGATTTCGCCAGCCGATGTGATCTGCGCCTTCCTGGCCAGGAAGGCCCACCGGCCGGTAAAGATCGTCTATACCCGGGAAGAAAATACCGTGGCCACCAGGCAGGCCCACTCCATGATCACCAGGATCAAGACCGGCGTGGACCAAGACGGAAAGGTCATGGCCAGGGATATCACCTGTCATATGGACGGGGGGGCCTACAGCTCCACCGGCCCCATCGCCGTCTCCGTTCCCTTTCTCTGCATGGAACAGGCCTACCGCATGGATAACGTCCGTTTTAACGGCTACCGGGTCCTGACCAATAAACCTATCCGGGGCATGTTCCGCACCCACGGCCGGGCCTTTGCCTGCGGCATAGACCTGCAGCTCGACCGGCTGGGCCAGGAACTGGGCCTCGATCCCTTAACGATGCGCCTCCGGAACGCCCGTCAGACCGGGGACACTACACCGACCAAATCCTATGTGGCCAGTTGTGGATTGACTGAAACGATCCTGAAAACGGGCGAAAAATCCCGCTGGAAGGAAAAATGGGGCAAGCTTCCTCCCTATCACGGCATCGGTATCGGCTGTAACTCGGTGCAGACCGGCTTCCCCATGGGCATCCGGGGCGGCTCCCAGGCCCTGATTAAATTGAATGAGGACGGCGGGGCCACGGTCATCACCGGGATCGTCGATAACGGTCAGGGGAACGACCATATGATCGTCCAGATTGCCGCCGAGGAGTTGGGGATCACCCCCGATGACGTCCAACTGATCAATGCCGATACGGAAGTGACGCCCAGCGATCCCGGTTCCTATTCCATGTGCGAAACCTTTATCGGCGGTAATGCCGTCAAGCTGGCCGCCCAGGACGTGAAGAAGAAACTCTTCAAAATAGCGGCCGGGGCTTTGGGCGTGGGCGAAGAGGAACTTACCGCCCGGAATCGGAAGATCTTCGTGACCGATAACCCGGACCTGTCCATGAGTTTGGCCAAGGTGGTACGGATCGGTCTCAGCCGGAACGAATCCATCAGCGGGGAAGGGTCCTACTGGCCGAACGTGGATGCCAAGCGGGAATGGGTCAAGAATCCCTCTGGTCAGCTTTCGGAGACCTTTTCCTTCGGTACGGTCATCTGCGAAGTGAAAGTCGACCCCGAGACGGGCCAGGTGGAGGTGCTGGAAGTGACGGCCGCCCAGGATGTCGGCTATGCCCTGAACCCGAAGATCATCGAAGGACAGTTTGAAGGTGGCGTCGCCATGGGCGGCCAGGGGGGGATGTTAAGTGAATTTCTTAAGTGGCATGAAGGCCGGGTGCTCAACCCCACCCAACTCGGGTACCTGGTGCCCCTGGCCGTGGACATGCCGAAAATCAATACGATTATCGTCGAAACCATGGACCCCAACGGTCCTTATGGGGCCAAGGAGGCCGGGATGTCCGTGGCCATGTCCGCGGCCCAGGCCTACTGCGGCGCCATCTGTAATGCCATCGGGATCTATATGAAGGAATTTCCCCTGACCCCGGACAAGATACTCGCGGCCATAGAGGGGAAGAATAA
>CAZVHO010000047.1:29902-40555 GCA_964627515.1 uncultured Thermodesulfobacteriota bacterium
AAGGAGGGACCATGAAGGTATTAGTCGTCGGCGGAACGGGCGGAATGGGTCAGGGGGCCGCCCGGGACCTCATTAAACAGGAGCAGATCAAGAAGGTCATTCTCGGGGATATCAATATAGACCCCATCCGGGTACAGGACAAGTTGAAGGCCAGCGACAAGATATCCCTGAGTAAAATCGATGTCAACGATCACCAGGGCCTGGTCGGCGTCATCCGGGAAGTCGATGTGGTCGTCAACTGCGCCGGACCGTTTTACAAGACGGCCGTGGCCGTAGCTCGGGCCGCCGTGGAGGCGAAAGTCAATTATATCGATATCTGTGACGACTATGAGGCCACGGAAATTCTTTTTGCCTCCGATATCGACCAGGCGGCCAGGGAAGCGGGGATCACCGTTTTGACCGGTATGGGCTCCGATCCGGGAACCAACAATGTCCTGGTCAAGTGGTATGCCGATCATTTGGACCGGGTGGATGAGATCTCATTATTCTGGGTGGTCAGTATCGCCGAGCTGGCCGGTGCGGCCTGGGATCACAGCCTACACATGACCATCGGGAAAATTCCCCAATATCTGGACGGCCAGTTGGTCCATGTGGAAGGTGGCACCGGTGTGGAGACGGCCCAATTCCTGGAACCCCTGGGCACCTGTCAGGTGCGCTATGTGGGCCACCCCCAGCCGCTGACCATCCCGCGCTACATCAAAGGGCTGAAAAAAGTGGAGATCAAGGGTGCACTCATTCCCTTGTGGGTGGACGAGCTGATCAAAGAACAGAAAGAAACCGGCTTCCTCAGCAAGGAGCCGGTGGAGGTTCACGGGACCAGGGTCACCCCCTATGATCTGACCTTGCGGCTCTGGGACACCATCCCCCAAAACAGGGACAACGGCCCGGAGGCCTCCGGTTTGAAAGTGATCGTCAAAGGGGAGAGAAATGGAAAGCAGGTGACCTACACGGCCGATATCGTGGGCCGCATGAGGCCGGGAACCGGACTTCCGGCTTCTATTGCCGCCCTGATGATGGAGGCCGGCGATGTGACGGTCAAAGGGGTCGTGGCCCCGGAAGGCTGCATCGATCCGGATAAATTCCTGGCCGCCTTACTGAAAAGGGGCGCCAAGATACATCAGACGGAAACGATAGGATCATTGTTTTCACTCTAAAAAGGGGAACACTTTGAAAAGTGAGTTTTTGTTCACCGCAAAGGCGCGAAGAGCGCAGAGAGAAGAATTATTATTCAATCCCGTGAGGGGCGGGATCGAATAAAACAGCTCCGGCCTTTGGCCCAAATAATTATCCACAGGGTAGCGAAAGCATTTTCCTTTCTGTCCTCTCAACAGAAAGGAAAAATTATTCCCCACTTTGCGTTCTCTGCGGCTCTGCGGTAAAAACGGTTCTTAAGAAGCTAAATTGACACTTAAAAGGACTATACCCATGAAAAGCGCTGAAAAACTGAATATCACCAGAAGTCAGGAACTTTTTAAAGAAGCCCTGTCATTGGTCCCCGGCGGGGTCCTGGGTGCCAGAAAACCGGCTGATTTTATCGAAGGCGAATACCCCATCTTTGTGGAAAGCGGCCGGGGCGGCCGGGTCATCGATGTGGATGGAAATGAATACATCGATTTCCTCTGTGGCTATGGGCCGATTATTCTGGGCTATCGGGAAGAAGAAGTGGATGAAGCGGTTATCCGCCAGATCAGAGACAAAGGCTTCTGTTTCACCCTGACCCAGCGGTATCAGAATGAGCTGGCCAAAAAACTGAGCCAACTGGTCCCCTGTTCGCAAATGAGTATTTTTTTGAAGACCGGGTCCGATGCCACCACGGCCAGCATCCGTATTGCCCGGGCCTTTACCAACCGGGTCAAGGTGATGCGTTGCGGTTACCACGGCTGGCATGACTGGTGCGTGGAGATGAAAGGGGGCGTCCCTGAAAAATTCTATGAAGATGTCTTTGAATTCCGCTACAACCGTCTCGATCAACTCGAGGACCTGATGGCCCAACACGGCGATCAGACCGCGGCCATCATTATGACCCCTTTCGGACACCACCTGCACATGAAGATGGAAGAGCCCAAACCCGGGTTCCTGGAAGGGGTCAGGGAAATCGCCACCCGGTACGGCGCTATCTTGGTTTTTGATGAAGTCCGGACCGGCTTCCGGCTGTCCCTGGGAGGGGCCCAGGCCTATTACAAGGTCACCCCCGACCTGGTGGTCCTGGGAAAGGGAATGGCCAACGGCTATGCCATCAGTGTTGTGACCGGAAAAAAAGAAGTGATGATGGCCTCGGCTCAAAAGCTGTTCATCTCTTCCACCTTCTTCCCCAACAGCGACGGCTATGTGGCCGCTCTGAAAACCATTGAAATCCTCGAGCGGGACAAGGTCATTGATAAGATCTGGGAAAAGGGGACCCGTTTTTGGAAAAAAATCCAAGCAATCCTCGACCGCTACGATGTGGGCGCCGAGTTGAGCGGTGTGGCCCCCATGTTTTTCATCACCTTCAGGCCTGATGCAGCCAAGACCCATAGGGCAAAACGGGATGATTTTTACACCCAGCTCATTCGGAGGAAGGTCTTTTTAACCCCCCACCATCATGGGTATATCTGTTACCGCCATACCGATCAGGACCTGGACCTGGCGGCCCAGGCCATAGAGGAGTCCCTGGCCTACGTAAAAGAAAAACATAGCCGATAGGGCCTGATCACTCATTCGGTCACACAAGACCACCAGACTTTCCCGGGCAGGCTAACCTTTTAGGCGTTTATTGCTGATACATCGACAAAGTTTTGTCGATCAGGTGGCTATATTCCTGTAGGGTGGGTGCAGCAAAGCGTAACCCACCAATATTTAAATTAAAGTAGAGACAAAGACCTCATTAACCGGTGGGTTCCGCTATCGCTCCACCCACCCTACATTTTGCTGCCCCGTAGGGGCCCCCTCTTCCGGGCAACTCCCGGGCAACTTCCGGACGAGGTTCAGGTTCTTCTCCCAATCCATTGGGAGAAGAACCTCTTACCCAAATATCATTCCCCTTATAGAAAGACTATCCATAAATAGGATTGCATTCCTATTATCTATATGATATATTAGTAATGAATTCCTATTGTAATAAGCAGCGGGGGATATATGCTCGAAGACATCTTCAGACTCAGCCAAAACTTCATAAAGATATATAACCGGGATTATAAGAGATACTTTTTAAAAACGAATCCTCTTACCCATCGCTTTTCCATTATAGTCGGCCAGAGAGGCATCGGGAAAACCACAGCCATTATTCAGTATATCCTTCAAGCGTATCATGGCGACCTTTTTACAGACAAGGCCATCTATATCCAGGCAGACCATTTTCTGGTAACGAATTCTTCCCTCTATGAAATTGCCGAACAGTTTTCCAATCTGGGGGGAGAGTTGATTTGTTTTGACGAAATTCACAAATATCCTAACTGGTCCATGGAATTAAAAAGCATAAATGATACCTTTCCTAAATTGAAGATTATTGCCTCGGGCAGTTCCGCCTTAGAAGTGTTCCGGGGAAGCCACGATTTAAGCCGAAGGGCCGTGGTTTACCGGATGTTCGGTTTGTCTTTCCGGGAATTTGTAGAATTAACCGCCGGTATCAATATAACAAGTGTTGATCTGGAAGAAATCACAAAAAATCACCAGATCATAGCCCATGACGTTATTAACCAGGTTGAAAAAAAGAAGAAGAAAATCTTGGCCTTATTTAAAGAATATCTTGAAATCGGCTATTATCCCTATTTTTTGGAATACAAAGACAAGAAACTTTTTTATCTTACCTTGGAGCAGAACATCCACACTACTCTGGAAAGTGACCTGATCGCCATTTTCCCATCTTTAAACGGCAACAGCATCAAGAAAATAAAAAAACTGTTAAGCATTATTGCCTCCTCGGTGCCTTTTACTCCGGACTTAAAGAGGTTAAAAAATTTATTGGATATTGGCGATGAACGGACCTTGAAAACGTATTTAAAATATCTGGAAGATGCCGGGATTATCCTGACGGTTTCCAGAAGTGGAAAAGGGCTTAAGGTCCTGGAGAAACCCGAAAAAATTTTCCTGAACAACCCGAATCTCATCCAGGCTATTGCGGCTCCGGTTTCGGCCAATAGGGGAAATATTCGAGAAACATTCTTTCTTAATATGCTCGGCACCCTTCATGAGGTCTCTATTCCCGCACAGGGTGATTTCCTTATCAATAACCGTCATCTCTTTGAAGTCGGAGGAAAAAACAAGACCTTTGCCCAAATCAAAAACATCGAGAACTCCTTCCTGGCCATCGATAGTCTCGAAATAGGGGTAAAAGATAAAATCCCCTTGTGGGTCTTTGGGCTTTTGTATTGACCTCTTCCTGAAATGTTGATTTTTAATTTTGGTACTTTATGCTCTTTCCATCAAAAAGCAAGTTCTTGTCAACGATTAGGATGGAGCCTGGACTGAGACAAACCCATAGTTGTTGGAGTGGAGCCAGTCGCCAATGACTGAGCAGATTACTGTGATTAAGCAGAAAGATCTTAAAGCATCTAAACCGGTCAAGCGGTTCGAAGCTCTGGATGGATTCAAGGGAATAGCTGTGTTGTGGATCGTCATCTTTCATCTTCTGCTGGCAAGTTCGACGGATTTGGGAAATTATGCGTTTGGGACGACTATTTTTCTGGTCATAAGCGGATTTGCCATTACACACTCTGTAAGCCGCGTTTCGTGGGGGAAGAATGCGGCTATTTCTTTTGTGAAACGCAGGTTCTCGCGCATTTACGCGCCATATCTTCTTTCCCTCCTTTTTGGCGCCTTCCTGCTGCCAATCGCCTGCGCAGTGATACATGTTCTGAAGGGGCGCCCAAGCCCGGTTCAGTTTTATCCTTACACTTTTGGAGATTGGATACAGGTGATATCTCTGGTTAGAGTCTTTTCATCGAACAGCTGGGACCTGGGGATGGCCTTCCGCCCGTTATGGATAAACTGGTACCTTGCCGTCACTGTGCAAATTTACCTCATAATTGCTTTAGCAATTTTTATCAGAAGCCAGAAGTTCATTCTGTTTGTCACGTTCCTGTCGGTACTGATCCTGTTCTCGTCCGTGAAGAAATTCGTCCCCTATGGGCTTTTCTTGCCGTTCTGGCTGCCCTTTTCGATAGGCATGGTCCTCTCGTATGTCATACGCAAAGGGTATGTATTTCAGATTGACTGGCAAAGAGATCGCGCCTGGTACGTGTCCGGGATCTGCTCCTACGGTGCAGGCGCTGGTCTTCTGCTGTGGCTTTTCTATTCCTCGTATCTCTTTGCCTTGGCAGTAGGCTTTCTGCTGTGGGTTCTGTATCCCATTGACGGTAGGGTTGCAAGCTGGCTTCCATGTCGGGCCTTCAAAGTTATCGGGCTGATGTCCTACGGTCTGTACCTTGTTCATATCCCACTTTCGCTACTGGCTTTGGAGTTCATACCCCACCCTTCGCGATTCCCGACCCAGATTACGCGTCCATTCCTATGGGTGCCACTTACAGTCTTCATGAGCTATCTCTGGTTCATTTTTTTCGAGCGGCCCGGCTCTTTTCGTGGCAGTCTGATTGCGGTCGCGAGGCCCCTAAAGGCTCTTAAGGTTGCGTTCCGTGAAGATTGGCAAATTGTGTTCCCGGCAAGGCAGGGCTTTAACTTCGAGAAGAAGAGCAAGATAACGTCGTAATGAATTTAACCGAAAAGCAAAAGTCTTAAGCGGCTTCACACGAGGATGGCGTGAAAGGAAGCCAGTATAAAGAAAGCACTGTTGGACTGCGTGAAGTGCCTGTTTCAGGAAGGAAGGGGCAGCATGCTCTTTTCTTCCATCCTTTCTCTCTATGGCCACCTCGAACCACGGTTCGGAAAGACGAGCTATTCAACCAGATCCGTCCCGTTAATTATCGTGAAAGTCTAACCTACAGTATTCCTTTCTGAAAAATACAGGGATTTCCTTATTTATTTTTGGGGTTGCTTCTTAAATAATAGATTCTTACAATGGGGATCTATGGATATATCTCTTTCCGAAAAAGGACGGTACGGGGTTAAAATCATGAAAATTTATGATGTTATTGTCGTCGGCGCGGGCGATGTCGGTTTAGGGATAGCCTTAAGGCCGCCTCGCAGGACTTAAAAGTGGCCCTGATCGACAAAGGGAAGGTGGGAGGGACCTGTCTTAATTACGGCTGTGTGCCTTCGAAAACGCTGATCTATACGGCCGACCGGGTCGTTGAGATCCGGGAAGCAGCAAAATTAGGTATTCGGACCGAATGGATCGATATCGACTTCCCGGCCATAATGGCCCGGATGAGAAATACCGTCACCCGGGGCAGGGAGGGGATCGGAAGGGCCATGTTCACCCATGCCGGGGATAAAGAAGCCGAACTGGCCTGGTACAATGCCACTCACCGGAAAAAGATCAGGATGGACTTCGCCTTTGTTCCCCATGCCGTTTTTACCCATCCCCAAATCGCCTCGGTGGGCTTAACCGAGGAGCAGGCCCGCAAGGACCATGAAATCCTCGTCGGCCGGGCGAATTATTTCGATACGGTCATGGGAGAGGCTATGATGGATGAAGAAGGTTTTGCCAAGGCCGTCGTCGAAAAAGGGACCGGAAGGATTCTGGGGTTTCATATCATCGGCCATCAGGCGGCCATGCTTATCCAGGAAGTCGTAAACACCGTGATCAACAGGCAGGACCTGAAATCGATCACCGACTGCATGCACATCTTCCCGGCCCTTTCCAACCTGATACCGGAGGTGTTGGGCAACCTTGAATAACAGCCGGAGATCTTCGGCCGGAAAATAACCTTCCTGGAGGGCCGAATTTACCTTCTTCAACAGTATTTCTTTGAAAAAATACAAGAAAGGTCTTATTATTATTTTTGTCCAATTTATTAAAATGGAGAAAACTTAAAGGAGGAGAGGAGCGATGAAAAAGTTTGCAGTAACCATGGTGGCAGCAGCAGCTTCACTCTGGATCTTGGCCCCTTTTGCCTTGGGCCAAACGAGCGGTCCGGCTATGGGACCAGGTATGATGATGGGGCCAAGTATGTCCGGTCCCGGTATGATGACAGGGTCAGGCATGGGCTCCGGCATGATGATGGGGCCCGGCATGGCCGGACATGGTCAGGCCGGTCACGGCCAGGAATCCGGAATGATGAGGCACTGCGGCGGCATGATGGGCCGGATGATGGAGGGCGAACAACACCTGTCGAAATATCTGATGGGACTGAATCTTGACGAACAGCAGAAAAAAATGATTGGTGAAATCAAGAGTAAAATGATGAAAGAGACCATCCGGAAGATGGCCGATATACGCATCGGGCGGATCGAACTCAAGGACCTTCTCCACCAGGACCCCCTGGATATGAAGGCCGTTGAAGCCAAGGTAAGACAGATAGGCCAGATGAGAACGGAAATGGCCCTGGCCCATATAATGGCCCTGGAGGAAATCAAGTCTAAACTGACCCCCGAGCAGAGAAAAAAATTCGTAGAGATGATGAAGACCCATCCCATGAGGGGAAGAATGGGCATGGGGCACGAATAAAAAGAAAAGGAGAAAAGGTCATGGCTTATACGGCAAAAGATTACACCGGTCTCATCGGCATGGCCGGATTCAGCGAAGGACTCCTGAAGAATCATTTCACCCTCTACCAGGGCTATGTGGCCAATACCAACAAAGTGCTTGATATCCTTGACCAGATGCTGAAAGAAGGAAAGACCGCCACACCCGAATATGCCGAGTTGAAAAGGCGCCTCGGATGGGAGTTCAACGGCATGCGTCTCCACGAGTTCTATTTTGACAATCTCGGCGGCAATACCCCCTTTGATGCCGGCGGCCTGCTGGGGAAAAAGCTGGCCGGGGACTTCGGCAGCATCGAAGCCTTTGAAAAGGATTTCAAGGCCACCGGGGCCATGCGCGGAATCGGCTGGACCGTCCTCTATCAGGACGCCGTTAACCGCCGGCTCATCAATTTTTGGATCAATGAACACGATGTCGCCCATCCGGCCGGCTGCCATCCCATCCTCATCATGGATGTCTTCGAGCATGCCTTTATGCTCGATTACGGCCTGAAACGGGCCGATTACATCGAGGCCTTTTTCAAGAATATCGACTGGAGGGTGGCCGAGGGGAGGCTTAAATGAACCGATTTCCGATTTCGGATTTTGGAATTCGGATTTTGGGATTTGAAAAACCCCCATTTCATAGGGACGTTGTGGGGACTTAAGCCGCTAAGGAGGCAAAAATGGGGAAAAAAATTTTCAAGATCTTGTGCTTGTGCTTGCTTGTCATGCTCGGGTCGTTGATAACCATCGAGGGGACAAAAGATGCCCGGGCAGATGTACAGGTCAACATCAACCTCGGTCCACCGCCGATCGTGGTCGCCGAACCCCCGGAACTGGTCTTGATTCCCGGGTCCCAAATCTACTTCGTCCCTCACCCGGAGATCGATATCTTCTTTTATAACAATTACTGGTGGTCTCCCCGAGGAAGCCGCTGGTACCGCGCGCGGGCTTACAACGGGCCGTGGGTGATCGTTACGCGGCGCTACATCCCCGCTCCCGTATACCGGATCCCCAGGGAATATCGGGTAATCTATGAAAGGGAGCACCGAATACCTTATGGGCAGTGGAAGAAAGAATTCAGGCACCGGGAGAGGGAAGAGAGAAGAGAGCATAGGGAAGGCCGCGGACGCGGACGTGAAAGAGAATAAATCGAACCTCTGACAGAGGATTTTTGTCAAGCCGATAAATAAAGGCCTCTTTGAACGAGGGGAGTGGGATCATTTTCACAATCAATTAGGAAAGAATTGTAAAGGAGCGCCTGTGATTTCAAAAATTTTGGTACCGACAGACGGGTCAAAAGCGGCCCAAAAAGCAGCCAGGTATGCGGTTGACCTGGCAAAACAATTAAATGCCTCATTAATTATCCTATGCGTTATCGATAAGGGATCATTTATAAGCCAGACCGTTCCCGCCAGGGAGACCGTCAGACATGTCATTGAGCCAATTGAAGATTATCTGAAAGAGGCGGCCGAAGGGTATGCGATTGCGATAAAAAAACTCTGCGATAAAAATGGGGTACCCGCAAAGATGGTTATTACGAAGGGGCATCCTGTTGAGGAAATTATGAAAGAGGCTGAGAAGGCCAAGGCAAATCTCATTATTATGGGTTCTCACGGAAAGAGTGCTTTAGCCGCCGCGGTCCTTGGCAGCGTTACTTACGGCGTAATCCACAAAGATACCAAAATTCCGGTACTCATTGTAAGGAGGTAAAGATCCGACAAACGAAATTTAATAATTACGCAGATCAGTGACTTAAGAATAAAAATCTACGCAAATTGGAAAGAATTTATAAAAAACAGGCCCTCTACCCGGACCAAATGAAAATCTTCCCGATGTTTGAGATAACTAATTTTGGTTCCGGCTGGTCCGGGTTGGGTTATTCCTGGAGGAGCCTGGTTCGAATCTTACGCCGCCGGTCTTTCGGAAGTATGATGCGCACCTCGGTTCCTTCCTTAGGTGCACTGTCAACCTCAATATGTCCTTTATGGACTTGAACGATTCTCTTGGCCATGGTCAGCCCCAAGCCCAGGTAGTTAAATTTAGTGGTAAAAAAGGGGTCAAAGATAAAAGGAAGGTGTTCCGGCAAAATCCCCTCTCCATTATCCTTAACCCTGACCAGAACCTCATTATCATTGATTTCGTCGGTTATCGTTACCTGATCTTTTTCGGGGCAGGCTTCCAGACTATTTTGAACGATTCCTTGGACGGCTTGGATGATGAGCGACAGATCACCGAAAAGGGGCGTTACCGGTAGCGTCTCCGATTCGGGGAATTTAATTTTATGGGGATTTTTTTCCAAATCCGTCTGGAAGGCTTTCCTTACCCCATCAAAGATTTCAGAAAGAGTAAAAGCAAAATAACGGTCCGAATGAACGTGGGCAAACTCCATCAATCTATCGATGATATGTTCCAATCGTCTTGATTCATTGTGAATGATTTGGGTATATTGGTGATACTCCTCCTGGGATATGCGATCCTTGGCCAATCGTAAGGCAAATCCCCCTATGGCGGCTATGGGATTTCTAATTTGATGGGAAATTTGATCAGTCATCATCCCAAGGCCGATGAATCTTTCTGAATCAAGTTGCTCTTTTTCCATCTTTTTAAAATGTGTGATATCCTGGAGGGTAAAGATGATGAATTCATAGCCCGTGGACTTTTCCGTATACAGGGCGGTGGAAAGGTAAACAAAAAAGAAACTCCCGTCCCTTTTAGACAAAAGGGCCTCGCCTTCAAAGGGTGTATTGTCCCGGGTTATTTTTAAGATGTTGGGCAGAAAAATCCGGGTATCTTCAGGGAGAAAAAAGATCTCAATCGGTTTTCCGTTCAAGAAATCTTTGGGATACCCCAGCAGCTCTGTTGCAAAACGGTTGGTAAAACGGACCTCCCCCTGAATATTCGTCAGGATAATTCCTGTCTTAACCACTTCGACCAGATTATGGATCAGACCTTGCGACCAGGACATGGAATTCATTATTTTTTCCTTTTCTCCTTTTGTTCAAAGCCGGACATGGTAGATTCACTCGATTCATGATCGATCGGTGAAAAGAACAGGCCATATCATAGTATAAATTCTTGCTTTTATCACTA